>NZ_CAKRAH010000013.1 GCF_934294775.1 uncultured Dorea sp. | reverse complement strand
GATGTGAATATCTTAGCAGATAATTTTATTACCGATAAAGACAAAAAGAATTTTGTGATTTATAAAGGACAGAAGTTTGTAGCAGTACTTAAGGCTGGCTGTTTTATCTTGTTTTCAATATATTTGAGAAGCCTGAAAGAACATGTAGCATATCTTCTCATCGGAATAATAGTTGTGATATATCTGATGCATCAGTTTTATATAAGTGGATTGGAGAAAGAGCAGTAGAACATGCAATTTAAGCAATGTAAAAGCCTTTTGACAACATCAAAATCACTAGAAGTTTACCATGTAAAAGAACTTTGATAGACATTAGTATCAAATTTGATTAAATTGAATTTGAAGGAGGTAGGAAAGATGGAACTTGGAAGTCAGATAAAAAAATATCGAAACGATTTATCATTATCTCAGGATGCATTAGCGCAAAAAGTTTATGTATCAAGACAGACAATTTCAAATTGGGAGAATGATAAAAGTTATCCAGATGTCAACAGTCTGATTCTTTTGAGTAATGTTTTTAATACCTCAATTGATAATTTGGTCAAAGGAGATATTGAAATTATGAGAGAAGAAATTAAAAAAGAGGATAGAATGGAAGTTGAAAAATTAGGTGGAATATTTGGAATCCTATTATTGGCAGCAGTAGTAACTCCGATTCCATTGGTATACTTTTTGAAATTTGTTGGAGTTGCAATCTGGGTGTTGCTTTATGTGGTGACAATGTATGTTTGCATATTAGTTGAAAAGAAGAAAAAACAATTTAATATTAAAACATACAAGGAAATTACAGCATTTATGGATGGCGTGAGATTGGATGAAATTACCAAGGCGAAAGAGGAAGGCAAAAGACCATATCAACAAGTGTTGCTTGCCGTAGGTTCGGGATTAATTACATTTGCAATTGCCTATATTTTTGAAATGATATTAAAGTAGATAGTTAAATTGCGTTAGATGGTGTAAGGGAAAAAATAATTGAATCACTGCGTGAAATATAAAAGGACAGAATCTCTGTCCTTTTTGTTATGTTGTTGGTACGTTATAACTGACATCAATTTCACTCCACTGTACCCACACAGAAGTAGTTGAGGTATTTTGATAAGTCAGGATTAAATTTCTTAGAGGAATATTTAAAATACTATTGGTTGCAGAAATATCTACATGGTATTCGTCAAGAGTTTTGAACAGATTCGGGGCGGTGATATCATCTATAGTTGTCTTGAAATTGAGCTTATAACTAAGGGGAGTATCTTCCACTACAGTTATTGCAGGAGTTTCTCATAATAAAGATACCTGAATAATTTATATTTATTTACATATTATGCAGGATACTTTTAGGTGGAAACAGACAATATGACAAAAATGTGAAGAATATTAGTATTATGAGAAAATAGATAAATTGAAGAAAATCAGAGAAAATTTCAAAAAACTCTTGACTGTAAACCTTGTTTATACAATAGAATTACCTCATAATTCATAAGGGAGGAACGTAGAATGACAATTAAAGATATTGAGAAGACTCTTGGAGTGCCAAGAGCTACCATTCGCTTTTATGAAAAAGAAGGTCTTATAAATCCAAAGAGAGAAGAAAATGGATACAGAGCATATTCGGATGAAGATATAGAGGTATTAAAGAAGATAATTATTCTTCGTAAAATAGGTCTGTCAGTAAATGATATAAATGATCTGTTTGATGGAGTGAAGTCATTATCAGATGTACTCTGTCAGAATATTGATATTCTCAATAAGCAGATGAATGAACTTAAGGGTGCAATTAGTCTGAGCCAGAAGATGATAGATGCGTCACTTGATATTAATTCAATAGATACTGTTAAGTACTGGAATGTGATAGAGGCAGAGGAAGAAAAGGGAAATAGATTCTTGGATATTGCCAGGGATATAGCAAAAGAAGAGAAAAAGATAATATTTGGCAACTTTGGCTACACAGATGTAAATGGGCAGATTTATGATTTTGGAAAAAGTATCATAACATATGGAGCAACCATGCTAGTACTTGGCACTTTATATTGCTGGACTACGAAGGAGTGGGACGCCGAACATCTTTTTGCAGTTTTAAAGGGAACTATCGTAATTCTGATATTAGATTGTATCATGTGTGTGCCATTGTATTTCCTGGACAAAAAGTTCTCATGGATTGCCGATAATAAAACGAAAGCCTTGGGAATTATTTATGGAATCGTATTGTTAATTCTATTTTTAATAATTGTATTTACTAATCTATGAATATGAGATGGTGCTAACATGTATTGACTAACCATAGAGCCTTTTTGCCCCCATTTGTGATTAATCAGATTACTACGTGAGTTAATGGCAACTTTTGCCCCTTTCATAATAATAGAATAATAATATGACAAAAGCACCATGTATTAATAATATTATATTTACATTTCGTGTTACAGGCGTTAATATATAAATAAAAATAGTAATAAAGTAACAGAAATGGTGAAACTTATGAAAATATTGTATGGGCTGGTAGTGCTATTTGAAACTTTGCTTGTAGGATATTGCGGAGTGAAGACACTACATAAAAAAGGAAAATTGGATAAAAGTGTATGCGTTTTTGAATGGTTGACGGTTGCCTGCGCATGCGTTTTTCTGGTGTATACATTTTCTACTGATAAGATGATTACAACAATATGTAAAGGCTTGATATTATCGCTGTTTGACTGGCTGATTATAAACCTTTTATTTTATACGCAGTTCTATACTGGAGCTTTTAAGGGACGGAAGGAACTCCAGATAGGGATGGTTATATTTGCTACAATTGATAATGTTATGCTGGTTGCTAATGCATGGACTCATTCAATATTTGAGATAACCTCAATTACTGATGAACATATTACTGTATGTTTTAGACATGACAGTTTCTGGTATCAAGCTCACTATACATTTACATATATGTGCTTTTTTCTGGTTTTATTCATTTACCTATATATGATACTGCACTCAGCAAAATTATACAGACAGGGATATATGGTTGTAGCCGCAGTTATAGGAGCAGGCATAGCATTTGATCTATCTACTATCAATACAGATTCGATTTATGATATTTCGATGCTAATATATGGAATCATGGCCATAATGATATATTATCTGACATACAAATATGTTCCAGATAAATTAATAGAGAATATGTTGTCACTTATCGTGAGTGATATGAATAATGGTATAGTCTGCTTTGATAGCAAGGAAAGATGCGTCTATTACAATGATATAATGAAGAAAATCTACAGATATAGTGATAGTGTGGCTACATATGAGCGGCTTTACAGAAAGTGGAAAAATGAGGCTGGACTTGAGAGTTTTGACAGAAAAAAATATGAAACACAGATTGAAGTCGATGGGAAAATGAGACATTTCGAGATATCATATAGACGTATTTTTGATGAAAAATCGAATTTTCTATGTGACTATTTCATATATATTGATAGAACTGAAATGTACGAGGCGTTAGAAGAGGAGAAATATAAGGCAACACATGACTCCTTGACAGGTCTTCTTAACAGGGATGAATTTTATGTCCAGACAGAGGCGCTTTTAAAGAAATACCCTGACACTGAATTCTGCATCATATGCAGCAATATAAAAGATTTTAAGTTGGTAAATGAAATATTTGGTATTGAAAAAGGCAATCAGGTTCTCATCAGACAGGCAGAACTTATGGCTCATATACAGTCAATGCGGGCAATTTGTGCGCGAATGTTAAATGACAGATTTGCAGTATGCATACCTAAAGAGGATATTGATGAGGCTGAAATAGAGAATATGATCAATGAACTTAAGAAGGAATTTGCCAACAATGCTTTCAGCTTACATATGTATATGGGAATTTATAAGATAGCAGATCGTCATGATACAGTAAGTCTGATGTATGATAGGGCAAATATAGCAGCTGATACGATTAAGAATAACTATGAATCTTGTATTGCACATTATGACGAACATCTGCTTGAGATATCTATAGAAGAAAGACATGTGATAGGAGCGTTCGACAAGGCTCTCGAGAATGGAGAGTTTATCATGTATCTCCAGCCACAGGTTGACAGCACCGGTAAGGCGCACGGCGCAGAGGCTTTGGTTCGTTGGCAACATCCACAGAGAGGACTTCTTACCCCGTATGCTTTCGTGGATATACTTGAGAATTCTGGACTTATTTATAAACTTGACCATTTTATGTGGGAAAAGGCAGCCCAGAAGCTGGCAGAATGGAAGAAAATGGGCAAAGATGATTATCACATATCAGTGAATATTTCGACCAAGGATTTTTACATACTAGATATATATGATATATTTATTAATTTAGTAGAAAAATATGATATATCACCATCTAATATGAATGTTGAGATAACAGAGACGACACTTATGTCCGATTTAGAAAAGAATATGGTAATATTAGGAAGATTACAACGTGCAGGTTTTAAGGTTGAGATTGATGATTTTGGAAGTGGATATTCATCCCTTAATATGTTAAAAGATATAAATGCTGATGTACTAAAGATAGACATGGCATTCCTTCGTGAATCAGAAAATGAAGGAAAAGGAAGGGAAATATTAGAAACTATCATCACATTGGCTGGCAAAATCGGCATGGAAGTAATTACAGAGGGTGTAGAGACTGTTGACCAGCTTAAGATGTTAAGTGAAATGGGATGTAATAATTTCCAGGGATATTATTTCTCTAAACCTATACCGGCAGAGGAATTTGAGAAGAAGTATTTTGTTTAAAAATAAAAATATATATTTCCTATTGACATACTAGGATATGCAAGATATAATGCTAACAAATTAAGGGTAGTGATTTTTTAACTTAATTTAAAAAGCAGCATAGACTGTGTTATGAAGAGGAGATATAAGAATGAAGATCTGGAAGAAATTAGCAGCACTTACAATTACGGGCATATTGACAGTAGGACTTCTTGCAGGTTGTGGAAGTGACAATACAGCTACAACGGACAATGGAAATGATAAGAAAGATACTGTGTATCGTACGCTTGATGAAATCAAAGAAAGTGGAACAATCAATATTGGAGTTTTCTCGGATAAGAACCCATTCGGATATGTGGATGAGAACGGAGAATATCAGGGATATGATGTTTATTTCGCGAATAGACTTGCAAAAGACCTTGGAGTTGATGTAAACTTTGTATCGACTGAGGCAGCAAACAGAATTGAGTATTTACAGACAGGAAAAGTGGACGTAATACTTGCGAACTTTACAGTTACAGATGAAAGAGCAGAGGAAGTAGATTTTGCACTTCCATATATGAATGTAGCACTTGGTGTTGTTTCAAGAGATGACAATGTAATAAAAAGCCTTGACAATTGGAACAAGGACGATTCAATTATTGTTATTTCAGGTACAACAGCAGAGACTTACCTCATTGAGAACTATCCGGATATCCCGTTACAGAAGTTTGATTCTTATGCAACAGCTAAAGAAGCATTTGAGAATGGAACATCGGTAGCATGGGCAAATGACAATACAGAAGTTATCGCATTTGCACTTCAGAACAAGGGATATACAGTAGGAATACCAGAACTTGGTAATTCAGATACTATCGCACCAGCAGTTTCTCAGGGCAACACAACATTACTTGACTGGATTAATGAAGAGATTAAGAGTCTTGGGGAAGAGAACTTCTTCCATGCAGATTACGAGGCAACTCTTACAGATACTTATGGATCTGATTATGAAGACAGCCTTGTTGTTGAAGGTGGCGTGACAGGACAGACAGAAGCAGCAGAGCAGACAGAAAGTGTAGAACAGACAGAAGCAGCAGAGTAGACTAGAAAATATAATTAAGATTGAATTATTTGATTAGTCTCCGACAAATACCGAAGCTGGTATTTGTCGGAGATTTTGGCGAAAGGAGTAGCAATTTCATGAATTGGGAATTTATGGCGAAGTATTTACCGCTTTATGAACGGGCGGCAGTTTTGACCGTGAAGATTGGTCTTATTGGAATAGTCTTCGCTATTATTGTTGGAATAATATGCGCAGCTATTTTATATTATAAAGTACCCGTTCTACGGCAAATAGTTGCTGTTTATGTGGAGATAAGCAGGAACACACCTCTTCTGGTGCAGCTCTTTTTCGTATATTATGGTTTCCCAAAGATTGGAATCCAGCTATCGCCAGAGATATGTGGTGTAATTGGTCTTGCTTTTTTAGGAGGAAGTTACATGGCGGAGGCATTCAGAAGCGGACTTGAATCAATTGAGCCTATTCAGAGAGAATCAGCAGTGAGCCTTGGAATGAATTCGAGACAGACATTTGCGTATATAATACTTCCACAGGCAGTCTCTGTGAGTGTACCAGCTTTTGTGGCCAATGTTATTTTCCTTTTAAAAGAAACAAGTGTATTTAGTGCGATAAGCCTTATGGATTTGATGTTCACAGCGAAGGATCTTATTGGCCTTTATTATAAGACTACAGAGAGTCTGTTTTTACTTGTAGTATTTTATCTTATTATTCTGCTTCCTGTATCTATTTTAGGAACACTGATAGAGAGGAGGCTGCGTTATGCTGGATTTGGGGATTGATGTATTATTCAAAGGCACCAACATGATGAGACTTCTTGGAGGTCTGTGGGTTGCCGCCAGAATCAGTCTTATTTCAATTATAATAAGTATGCCGCTGGGAATATTAGTCGGTGCACTTATGACAGTAAAGAACAGAGGGATAAAGGCATTATGCCGTATATATCTTGAAATAATAAGAATAATGCCACAGCTTGTTCTTCTATTTATAGTTTATTTTGGAACAACCCGTGCGCTTGGATGGAATTTGTCGGGCGAGTTTGCATCAGAGATAGTATTTGTCCTGTGGGGAACTGCAGAGATGGCAGATCTGGTTCGAGGTGCACTAATAAGTATTCCAAAGCATCAGTATGAAAGTTCGGAGGCACTTGGACTGTCTAAGGTGCAGACTTATGTATATATTATTATTCCACAGACAGTCAGAAGACTCATACCATTATCAATTAATCTGATTACGCGTATGATAAAGACCACCAGCCTTGTGCTTATGATTGGCGTTGTAGAGATGCTTAAAGTAGCACAGCAGATAATAGAGGCTAATCGTATGACAAGTCAAAACGCTGCATTTGGAGTATTTTTGGTTGTATTCATTTTGTATTTTCTTGTATGCTGGCCAATCAGTATGCTTGCAAAATATCTGGAAAAGAAATGGAGATAAATTATGGCAGAGACAATGCTTAAAGTAGAAAATCTGGTAAAAGAATATGATGGGAGCAGAATTCTTTCGCAAGTGAATCTTACCCTTAAAAAGGGTGAAGTAGTCGTAGTTGTAGGCCCAAGTGGATGTGGAAAGAGTACATTGCTTCGCTGTATTAATGCGCTTGAACCAATCCAGGACGGAAGTATAAGTCTTCATGGCAAGGATATCAGAAAAGGAAGTAAGAATATTACGGAAATGAGACAGAAAATTGGAATGGTTTTCCAGAGTTATGAGCTTTTTCCGCATCTGACAGTACTTGACAATATTACACTTGCACCAGTCAAGGTCCAGAAGAGAAAGAAGGACGAAGTGAAGGGTGAAGCCATGGAACTTCTTAAGAGAGTCGGACTTGCAGACAAGGCAGACAGCTATCCGCGCCAGCTTTCAGGCGGTCAGAAGCAGCGAGTTGCCATAGTGCGTGCCCTTTGTATGCACCCTGAGATTCTATTGTTTGATGAGGTGACAGCTGCACTTGATCCTGAGATGGTAAGAGAGGTTCTTGACGTAATGCTTGACCTGGCAAAACAGGGCAAGACAATGATTATTGTCACACATGAGATGCAGTTTGCTAAAGCTGTAGCAGACAGAGTTATATTTATGGACCAGGGACAGATTGTTGAAGAGGCTGCTCCAGATGAATTTTTTGAACATCCAAAGACGGAGCGTGCGAAGCAGTTTTTGAATGTATTTACATTTGAACATGTAAAAAAAGATGAATAATTGAAGTTAAGGTAAGTAATTCTGTGCGGATTCAGTTGTAGCAAGTCCACCACAGCTTGTCTCCTTAAGGCTGGCAGGAAGCTGATTGCCGATTCTGCGCATACTGTCAATTACATCATCAGGAGCTATTGCACTTTTAATTCCTGCGAGTGAGAGCTGCGCAGAAGTCACTGCATTAACAGCACCGTAGGAATTTCTTTTTATACATGGTACTTCCACAAGTCCTGCAACTGGATCACATACAAGTCCGAGAAAATTCTTAAGTGAAAGTGTAGCGGCATTGATGATAGCAGAAGAATCACCGCCCTGTAAGAAAGAAAGGGCACCAGCTGCCATCGCACTTGCAGATCCAATCTCAGCCTGACATCCACCAGCAGCTCCCGCAATGAAAGCGTTCTCAGCAATTACTTTGCCAATACCGGCAGCGACATACATAGCCTTTACCATATCATCTTCTGCAACACAAAAATCCTCTTCGTAGCTTAGAAGGACAGCTGGAAGAACACCGCATGAACCAGCTGTTGGTGCTGCAACAATGCGTCGCATACAGGCGTTGGATTCACCCATTTTTATAGCTTTTTCCATTACCTTTCCCATAAAAGAACCGCATATATTTTTGCCTGATTCATTGTAGGCATGAAGAAGTTCGCCGTCACCGCCAGCCTTTTTACTGGCAGAACGCAACGCGCCATCATACATGCTATCTGCATTTTTCATGGCATCGTACATATCTCTCATCATATTAAAAGAGTCAGATTCGGTGCGGTCATTTTCATACATATCAGCCTGCTGGATGATTTCCCAGACTTCAAGATCCTTTTCGGCAGATAATTCAATTAAATCGTTAAGTGTGTGATATTCAATCATATACTATACCTCTTATCCTGATTACTGTTAGATACTATTAAGGTTACATCGAATTGCATGCAAGCATGCACCTCTGATACCTTTTGATAATCATACTATTGATTATCAAATTGCAACAAAAAATAAGTAATTATCATATTGCTTATTGCAACAAAAAATAAGTAACCATCATGTTGCTTATTGCAAAAAAATATTATTAGCTATCAGTCCGCTAGTTTCCACTGAAATAGGTGACCTTAAGTACGCCCTCGACATGTTCAAGCCATGAAATACCATCTGGTGGAATCGGCTGGTCGCATTCAATAACCATAACAGCATTCTGTCCTTTTGCGGAACGGTAAAGCTGCATTGTGGCAATATTGACACCCTTGTGAGCAAGCATTGAAGTTACTTCCGATACATGCCCAGGCTGGTCAAGGTTGTGGACAATCAAAGTAGGATTGTCGCCAGAAAAATTCGTGCTTATTCCATCTATCTTGTCAATATTTATGCGGGAGCCGCCAACAGAAGACGCCTGAATATCTATGGATTTACCGCTTGTACCAGTCAGATGAAGAACAGCAGTATTAGGATGGGCTTCTTCTAGTTTAGCCTCTCCAAAAGAGATTTCAATGTCACGACTACGGGCAATATCGAAGCTGTCTGCTATATGGTAGTCATCTGGATTCATGCCAAGAAGACCAGCGACGATAGCCTTTTTAGTACCATGTCCATCTCCAGTAGCAAGAAAAGAACCATACAATTGTATTCGGGCATTTTTAAGAGGTTCGCCCAGAAGCTGACCAGCTACGTAACCGATTCGGACAGCACCAGCAGTATGTGAACTTGATGGACCGACCATAATCGGACCTACGATATCAAATAAATCCATATGAAGCCTCCTTGATAGATACATTAGTTATTATGCACATTGTAGAGCATTTTAATAAAAAAAGATAGTTTATAAAATAAAGAAAAGAGCAAATTAACTTTCGACAAGATGTATCAGAAGGTATGCCTTTACAGATGGAACATACTGGTCACAGACCGCCTGCATATTGGCCAGCTAAATCAGCCTGAACAATACAAAGCTCAATGTAATTGTTACCGAGAAGTCTTAGATTGGCTGCAGAACCAGCAGTAGTCTTGACCTTGTAATCTTCGTTCTGCTTTTCGGCAAGCTCAGAGAATGTACTGGCAAAAGAATTGAAATGTGTTACGTGGAATGTTATACTAAAAAAAATTGCAAATCAGGTAAGCGAAGGCGCTATGGGTAAAACCATGGCGCCTTTTTTGAAAGGAGCAATATAATGTTGGATCAGTACACAATTGGTGAGCTTAGCAAAAAGACCGGACTTTCAATTCATACAATAAGGTATTATGACAATATTGATCTGCTAAAGCCAAGCAGTGTCGACGAGGAAACCGGCTACAGATATTATACAGTACACGATTTCTGGTGTGCAGAGGTTATAAGTATGTTCCGTTCTATAGATATGCCGATAGAAGAGATAAAGGAAATTATGAAGACTCAGGATTATAAGAAAGTAAGAGATGCACTCAATCATCGGCAGAAGAAGATAAAGGAAGTAATTGAGAAGTATAAGCAGGCTGACAAAGACATCAGATGGTTCAAGCATATGTTGGGTGAACAAAATAAACAGATATCAGAAACTACATATATAAGAGAAATAAAGCCGAGAATAGTAGTATACAAGAAGAACAAGCGAAGCGAAAGAGAATATCATATGACTTTGCAGAATATTTCGGTAAATGAACTCCAGCATGCCAAATCGCTGCAACGTAAATACGGATATATAATTAACTCGCAGGTTATAATGAATAATGCATTTAAAATAGAAGGAGAGTACCTTGACCTATATAAGGATAACTACGAATATACCGAGGATAAATATGTATATGAAATTCCAGGTGGTTTGTATCTGTGCCAGAAGGTACGGGTTTTAAGTAAAGTAGTAGACATGAGTCATATAAGGAAAGCAATAAGAGAAAGTGGGTATAGGGTCGAGATGATTGTAGCAGAGGAGATAGGACTTCCACTATTTAATTTTGATGATCTCGAATGTGAGATGCAGCTTTTACTTTCGAATAAATAGAAAAGAATGGGACTGTTTATGAATAGAAAAATATGTAACGGAGCATGGGAATATAGTTAAACGGCAAAGAGTATAAGAAATATTAAACAAAAAATAAAGAGTATCGAGGTGATAAATGCACAAAAACTCGATACTCTTTTTGTGTATATTAAACAAAAATGACGTATCTAATTGATTACTTTAAGTCAGGAAAGCAGAATGCTTTATTTTCTTAAAAGATAACTGAAGATAATTGACCCTAGAGCAACTCTAGACTTTATAGTCTTAAATAACAAATGAACAGGCATCGAAAACAACACATCGGAGGCCGCCACTTAAGAATAAGGAGGAATGAAATATGAAGAAATTAGAGATTATCACAAGACCTGATAAATTAGATGATTTAAAGGATTTACTTACCAAGCATAATTGCCAGGGAATGACAGTTTACTCAGTAATGGGATGCGGAAAGCAAAAAGGATATATTTCAGAGATGAATCTTCCAGAGCTTACAGTTAATCTTCTTCCTAAGATTTTTGTTATGACAGTAATAAGTGATGACGAACTTGAAAAGGTACTATTAGATGTAACAGAAATAATGGGATCTGGAACAGCTGGTGATGGAAAAGTATTCGTATATGACGTATACGATGTAATGCGAATCCGTACAGGTGAGCGAGGAGAAAAAGCACTCTAGTAGAAGTAAGGAGGACAACTCATGAAAGATGTAATTGTTTCATTAGAAAATGTGGAGAAGGTTTTTGGTACCAATCGAGTGGTAAAAAACTTGAATATGGAAATTCATGAGGGAGAGTTCTTGACAATGCTTGGTTCTTCAGGATGTGGAAAAACCACAACACTTCGAATGATAGCTGGTTTTGAGGATGCTACCTCAGGTGTAATAAAAGTAGAGGGTGAGAGAGTTGAAAGTAAGGAGCCTTTTGAAAGAAATGTAAATACAGTTTTCCAGAACTATGCCTTGTTTCCACATATGACGATTTTTGACAATATAGCATATGGGCTTACGGTCAAGAAAGTGCCAAAGGCTGAGATAAAGAAGCGGGTTGAGGAAATGCTTGATTTGGTGCAGCTTACTGGATTTGGAGGAAGAAAGCCGAATCAGCTTTCAGGAGGACAGAAACAAAGGGTTGCGATTGCAAGAGCTCTTATAAACAACCCGAGAGTACTTCTATTAGATGAACCTCTTGGAGCACTTGATATGAAGCTTAGAAAACAGATGCAGCTTGAATTAAAGAGATTGCAGCGAAAATTAAATATAACATTTGTCTATGTAACACACGATCAGGAAGAAGCACTTACTATGAGTGACCGCATCGCAATCATGAATGGTGGAGTATTAGAGCAGATAGGAACACCCGAGGAGATATATGACAGACCAAAGACCAAGTTTGTCGCCGATTTTATAGGTGAGTCCAACATATTTGAGGGATTAGTCAGCAAAGTAGAGGGTAGTACGCTGACAGTCGCAACCGAATGTGGAAACGGAATAGTAAATGCAGATGGCTTTGTACATGATGAATATATTTATTTGTGTGTAAGACCTGAGAACTTAAAGTATAGCAAGACGCCAGTAGAAAAATTTAATTTGCAGGGCATTGTAAAGGAGCACATATATATTGGAAATATAGTAAAGACAATAGTGGCACTTCCAAATGGTGACGAACTAAAAGTCAGCAAATTCGCAAGCCACGATATTGAGCCAGAAGGAACAGTGCTTTATCTATACTGGAATCCTGATTCAGCAGTGGCAATCAAGAGAAAAGATGATATATTGGTTGATTATCTTGAAAGCAAGCAGAGCGAGGTGATTGGATGAAAAAGAAAAGAACCGCAAAAGCAATCCCCATAATAAGTATGGTAGGTCCCGTAGGGGCATGGGTATTATTGCTGATATTTATTCCAATGATTTATATCATAATAATGAGTTTTCTGACAAGAGGAACATATGGTGGAATTGTATTTCATTTTTCAATGGAGGGATACAAGACACTTTTTGACATAAAGTACATGGAAGTAATAATGAAGTCAGTCATGATATCGCTTAGAACAACCGTCATGTGTATACTAATTGGTTATCCGTTTGCATTTTATATTGCAAAACAGCCTGCAAAGAGAGCTGCAATGCTTGTACTATTACTAATGGTTCCATTCTGGACAAGCGGACTTGTAAAGACCTATAGCTGGGTACTTCTTTTGAATGCAACAGGTATTGTGAATAAAATACTCATGGCAATCGGAATTATAAGCTCACCAGTACAGTTTTTATACAATGATTACGCAGTAACACTTGGACTTGTGTATGGATTTCTACCTTATGCAGTTTTGCCAATGTATTCATCTATTGAAAAAATGGATAAATCACTGCTTGAGGCATCAAATGACTTAGGAGCAAAGCCTGTAACGACATTTTTTAAAGTAACATTGCCACTTACAGCATCTGGAATTTTTGCGAGTGTAATCCTTGTTTTCATCCCATCGCTGGGAGCTTATTTCACAGCAGATGCATTAGGAGGCGGAACGTCTTTATTAATAGGAAGTCTGATACGAAATCTGTTCTCAGTATCAAAGAACTGGCCGTTTGGTGCAGCAGTATCAGTAATCCTGGTAATTTTTACATTGATTCTGTTGTTCTTATACAGCAGAGTTGGAGATATGGATGATCTGGTGTAGGAAGGAGGAATGAGTATGAACAGTGAAGAAACTCCTATTGTAAGTAAGAGACAGAAAAAGCAGAAGAGAAATCTTATAATTTCAACAATATATGCTTGTCTGGTATATACGTTTATCTATGTGCCTGTTATCACACTTATTGTATTTTCGTTCAATAATCAGGAGGCAAATACAGAGTGGAAAGGCTTTACACTCAATTATTACATAAAGCTTTTTAATGATTTAGAGCTCATGCAGATATTTGGACTTACACTTTTTATAGCAGTGACAGTAACAATTTTATCAGCGGTAATAGGAACGCTTGGTGCAGTAGGACTTACTAAGTTCTCATTCAAAGGTAAGAAACTGGTGGATAGTTCTTTGTACATTCCAATTATTATTCCAGAAGTTGTACTTGCAGTTGCAATGCTGTCGGTTATGAGTCTTATTAATTTTCCTACAGGAACGCTGGCAATAATAATAGGACACACAACACTTACACTTCCTTATATGGTAATAACAGTCAAGTCAAGAATGGCAGGATTTGATAAATCAATAGAAGAGGCATCCATGGATTTAGGAGCAAACAGAGTAGTGACATTTTTCAGGGTAACACTTCCGATGATAATGCCAGGTGTAATGTCAGGAGCATTCCTTGCATTTACAATTTCGCTTGATGATTTCATCGTAAGTAATTTCGTGGCAGGACCAAAGAGTGTGACTCTTCCGGTAAAGGTATATTCAATGCTCAAGGTTGGAATCAGACCAGAAATAAATGCTCTTTCAACAATTATTATCTCACTATTTGTAGTAGGATATGCCACTTATATGATTATTGGAAAGATGAAGAGTGCGCGCAAATAATCAGGATAAAGACCAATAGGTTTTTAAATAAATAATCAGGAGGACAAATATATGAAAAAGAGAACATGTAAAACAGCAGGAATCTTGATGGCGTCGGTGATGGCAGCAACAATTCTTGGATGCGGAGGAACATCTTCATCTGATAGTTCAGGTTCATCATCAGGAAATAAGGAATTGAATGTCTATTGCTGGTCTGAATATATACCAGAACCAGTGTTTAAGGATTTCGAGGAGAAGTTCGACTGTAAACTTAATTATACATATTTTACGTCTACAGATGAGTTACTTTCAAAAGTAATGACAGGAGGAGCAAGCGATTATGATGTTATCCAGCCAAATACCTATAATATAGCAGCGCTAAGAGAGCTTGGATATATTCAGGAGCTTAACTTTGATAATATTCCAAACTACAAATACGTAGATGATGAATATAAGAATGAGTCATTCTATACAGGTGATGATGCAAATTATGCAGTCCCATATATGGCAGGAACAACAGTGATTGCCTACAACAAGAAGACATGTCCAATTGAAATTAAGGAATTTGATGATCTGCTTGACCCTGCACTTGAAGGTCAGATTGTATCAATCACATCTTCACAGTCTATCATTGGTATGGTTAATGCTCATCTTGGATTTGATCCTAATACAGTAAATGAGGATGAACTGGCTAAATCACAGGAATGGCTTCTTAAGTTGAAACCAAACATCAAGGTGTTTGATGGTGATGCCCCTAGAAAATCACTCTTAAATGGTGAATGTTCAGTAGCAATTATCTATGGTGGTGATATGGCACTTGCGATGAGAGAGCAGCCAGATACTTTTGAAGTATGTCAGTTTGATACTTCTGATTTCAAGTATGGACTTGGCGAGACAAACTGGTGCGTAACAAAGGATACAAAGAATAAAGACCTGGCAGAAGAGTGGATTAACTATATATGTGATCCGGAAGTATATGCAAAATGTCTTGATGAATATCCATATGTATCAGTTGAGTCAGAGGCTTCTAAGTATGTTACAACATATGGAGAAATAACAGTATATGATTTCACAGATGAACAGAAGGCTGCAATGTACTCACGGGTAGATCTTGGAGATGCAGCAGTACTTTATGATGATGTGTGGTCAACATTCATGAATCAGTAACAGGAGGCGATAAGATGCAGAATTTTTATTATTCAATACCAACCCAGGTATATTTTGGCAAAGGTCAGATAGAGCATCTTGGAGAATCGATAAAGCAGTATGGCAGCAAGGTTCTGCTTGTATACGGTGGTGGAAGCGTAAAGAAATATGGAGTATATGACGCGGTCATTGCTGAGATAGAAAAGGCAGGAATAGAAGTTACAGAATTATCGGGCGTAGAGCCAAATCCAAGAGTTACAACTGTAAATAAGGGCGTTGCGATATGCAAGGAAAAAGGCATAGAGGTTGTCGTACCAGTTGGAGGAGGAAGTACTATCGACTGTGCAAAGGGTATTGCGGCAGGCGCAAAGTATGAAGGGACAGATGTCTGGGAACTTGTGATGGATGCGTCACTCATTAAAGATGCACTTCCAATAATTGCAGTACTTACTGTAGCTGCTACAGGAAGTGAGATGGATGAGTTTGGGGTAATATCAAATCTTGAACTTAATGAGAAAAAGAGCATAGTCAGTGCCCTTGTAAAGCCAAAGGTTTCAATAATGGATCCGACTTATACATTTTCAGTTCCAAAGTATCACACAGCAGCAGGAACAGCGGATATCATGTCACATCTTTTTGAACTATATTTCAAAGAGGTAGAGGGCGGAGCTTACATGCAAAAAAGGATTATAGAGGGCTTGTTAAAAACCTGTATAAAATATGGACCGGTTGCATGCAAAGAACCAGATAATTACGAGGCAAGGGCAAATCTCATGTGGGCAAGCAGCTGGGCAATAAATGGTTTCCTTAAAGCTGGATTTGCAGGAGCGTGGAGCTGTCATCCTATGGAGCATCAGCTTAGTGCATATTATGATGTGACACATGGAGTAGGACTTGCAATTTTAACACCACACTGGATGAGGCATATCTTAAATGAGAAGACAGTAGACATGTTTGTGGAATATGGCGTAAATGTCTGGGATATAAGCAAAGATAAAGATGCCTTTGACATCGCAAATGAAGCAATCAACAAGACACAGGCTTTGTTTGATGAGATGGAAATTCCTAAGACATTCAGAGAAATAGGAATAAATGATAAAGACAACTTTGAGGCTATGGCACAAAAAGCAGTAAATGCTGGAACAAAGAACTGTTATGTTCCTTTACTTGAAGAGGATGTATTAGATATCTTTGATGCCGCCTTTTAGGAAGAAGGAGGTAGCGGTGGATGGAAGAAAAGAAAAACGAATTAACCGGACTTCAGATTCATTATGCAGCAATACAGTCAGTTTACTGGATAATACAAGCAATATTTATGGTATTTGTAGTACCACTTCTTAGAAAAAGAGGATTTGATAATGGTCAGATTGGAATATTGCTCGCAGTCAGGTCATTTACATGTATTTTCTTCCAGCCACTTGTAGCTTCTTTTGCAGATAAGCATGTGAAGACGATTCCACTTAAGTGCATAATTGCGGTTATAGTTCTGATTAGTATCATAACAACATGGCTTTTTATGATTATTGACTTTGACTTCTGGGGCAGCTGCATTATATTTGGATTTCTTGGAGCGTCAATAACAGCTCTGTCTCCGTTATATAATTCGCTTGCAATGCAATACCTTGGAATTGGAAAAGACTTAAAGTACAGCATTGCACGGGGCTGCGGCTCTATCGCATACGCAATAGCATGTATAGCACTTGGAGTCATCGTAGACAATCTGGGAGTTGAGACAACACTGATATTTCAGTTTGCGATGCTGATACTTAGCTTTTGCATAGTAATCACATTTAAGACATGCAGTGTTGAAAGTAAAAAGAAGAACACAATACAAAAGCCGCATTCTACCTGGTATGTATTGTCACACAACAAAAGTTATACGATTTTTCTCGTAGCATCAGTGATGCTTTTTACAGGAAACAACATGACAACAAGCTTCCTGGTAGATGTAGTGGACAAGCTTGGTGGAACGAATACAGATGTGGGCTATTGCCAGTTTGTACTTGCAGCAGTAGAGTTTCCAATTGCACTTTGCTTTATGCAACTTAAGAAGAAAATCGGAACACATGGAATTATGGCTATATGTGCCATATTTATCTGGATAAAAATAATTGGAATTTTATTAGCACCAACCATTCCAATACTCATTGCAGTACATGCATTTCAGATGGTAGGAGCTGGACTTTATTGGTCGGGAAGTGTCTATTATGTCAATGAACATGTAGATGCAGAAGATCGAATAAAAGGACAGTCACTTATGGCAATATTTTCGACAGGAGTTGGAAGTGGCATAGGGTCACTGATAAGTGGCTGGATAAGTAAATATTATGGAATAGATCAGGTAATATTAGCAGGGGCTGTATGTGCAGGAATAGGAGTTATTCTGATGTTTACAGCACTTAGGAGTTCAAGAATAGCTGAGAATGCATATCAGCTGGTAACTATATCAAAATAATATACAACCAAATTAAAGGAGGACAATATTATGGCAGCATTAAACACACCTTTATCAACAGACGCAAAGACAATCGTAGAGGAGACAAAAAACTACAGCTTATTTACATGGATGGCACAAAAGGATGCTAACCCTATTCCAGTAAAAGATGGAAAGGGATGCTGGTACACAGACTATGAAGGTCAGAAATGGTTTGACCTTGGAAATATGCTTGTGTGTGTAAATATAGGATTCGGTCAGCAGAAAGTCGTAGATGCAATGGCTGAACAGGCAACAGCAATTCCATATGTAAAGACACAGGAAGCAACAGCCATAAGAGCAGCTCTTTCTAAGAAGATGATAGAAGAAATTGCACCAAAGGGAATGTTTGGAAAAGTATTATTCACATTAGCAGGTGCAGATGCAAACGAATATGCAATCAAGCTTGCAAAGAAAATAACAGGACGAGTTAAGATTTTCTCACAGTATTATTCATATCATGGTTCAACATATGCAGCTTCTAACCTTTGTGGTGATCCTCAGAGAACAGCAGCAGATCCAAAGATTCCTGGATTTGTCAAATTCTTCGGACCAAGCTGGCAGAAATGCCCAGTTAAGTTTGCCACAGAAGAGGAATATACAGATTTCCTTTTAAATATGTTAGAGCAGCAGATTATATGTGAGGGACCAGAGACAATTGCAGCAATTTTCCTTGAGTCAATTCCAGGATCATCAGTAGCAGTTAATCTTCCACCAGTTGGATACTACGAGAAACTTCGTAAAATTTGTGACAAATATGGAATTTTACTTGTAATAGATGAAGTTATGGCAGGCTTTGGACGTTCAGGCAAGATGTTTTCTTTTGAGCATTATGATTACACACCAGATCTTGTTACTTTCGCAAAAGGTGTTACATCATCATACGCACCACTTGGTGGAGTAATGGTTCGTAAAGAACTCTGCGACAAGCTCACAGATGTGCCACTAGGTGGAGGACTTACATACAATGCGCATCCTGTATCACTTGCAGCAGCACTTGCAAATATGGAAATCTATCAGGAGCAGCACCTGGTTGAGAACTCAGCAAAGATGGGCGAGATAATGTATGAAGGACTTCTTAAGTTAGCAGACAAGCATCCATCAATTGACCGCATCACAGGAAAATGGGGACTCTATCATGGAGTACAGTGTGTAGCAGCACTTTGTAATCCAAAAGATGGACAGAAGATTATGGATATTCTTAGAGCACACCATATGACAACACTTGGAAAAGAAGGACACTTCATGGTATCACCAGCACTTGTGATTACAGAGGATGAAGTAAAATATGTACTTGATACACTTGATGAGGTAATGACAGAGGTTGATGCATTATTATAATCAGTTCATATGATTTTGGAATCCCAGGGGGAGCACATTGTGCTTCCCCTGAATTACTTTATAGTTCAGTCGAAGATATGCTCTCCGCGAGCGAATCTTGAATTCATTATGTAAATACAAATTATTTCAGCACACAAATCTGTCTTCATTTTTAACACATAAATCTGCGTTCATACTTTGGACATTCAATAAATACTATGGTATGATAAAGCATAAAACTTCTGTGGCTGTTACAAGAATCTAACTGCCGCTGAGTTAATAAAAATCAGGAGATGACAGATGAGCTTAGAAGGAAAGAACGTAGGAAAGACAGTAAAGACACATTACAAAGGAACATTCAACGATGGAACACAGTTTGATTCATCATACGACAGAGGAGAACCACTTGAATTCGTATGTGGTGCTGGAATGATGATTCAGGGATTTGACGCTGCTGTTGCAGATATGGAAGTTGGACAGGTGGTAGATATCCATCTTATGCCAGAAGAAGCATATGGCATGCCGGATCCAGAGGCCATTTTTACAGTTGAGATTGCACAGATGCCGGGTTCAGAGGACCTTAGCGTAGGGCAGCAGGTGTATTTAGCAAACCAGATGGGACAGCCATTCCCGGTAAAGGTTACAGCTAAGGATGATACTAATATCACATTTGATGCCAACCATGAGATGGCTGGCAAGGAGCTTAATTTCAAGATTGAATTAGTTGAAGTTCAGTAATTTCGATGTAGCTATTTGGAACTGCTTTAGAATAATAGGAATTAAATTTCAGGTTTCTATTATTCACAGGCGGTTCTGATTGATATTGTTTCAAGAAGGAGATGATGCCACATGTCAATGACAATAATTATGGTAGCCCTGATACTTTTTCTATGCGTGCTTGCAGAGAAATTTTCAGGCAGATTTGGATTGCCAGCACTTATTCTTTTTATGGGAATAGGTATGATATTTGGCAGTGACGGAATATTTAGAATACACTTTGATAATTACGAATTTACAGACAAAGTATGCAGTATAGCACTTTGTTTTATTATGTTTTATGGTGGTTTTAATACAAAATGGAAAGCAGCAAGACCAGTTGCAGTCAGAGCTATACTGCTATCAACGGTTGGCGTTGCTCTCACTGCGACCCTGGTGGGTGGATTTTGTTATTTAGTACTTGGATTTTCATTCGCGGACAGTTTCTTAGTCGGAGCGGTACTATCGTGTACTGATGCTGCGAGCGTGTTCTCAGTACTCAGAAAAAAGAAAGTAAATCTCAAATACCAGACGGCCTCCATGCTTGAAGTAGAAAGCGGAAGTAACGATCCGACCGCTTATATGCTTACAGTGATAGGACTGGCGATTAAGTCAGGAGACCAAATGGGGAATGTTGCACTTGTAGTATTTTCACAGGTGTTTTTTGGAATAATAATAGGAATCACAATGGCAGCCCTTGGATTATTACTTTATAAGAAAAAAGAAGTAATTCCAGAAGGACTTGATGCCATTTTTATGATAGGACTTGTGCTTATGACATTCGGATTGTCTGACCTTGCGGGAGGCAATGAATTCTTAAGCGTATACATAATGGGAATTGTGCTTGGAAATGGGAACATAAGGGGCAAGGATGTAATGATTCCATTTTTCGATGGAATAACCGGACTTGCACAGATTATAATTTTCTTTTTGCTGGGACTTTTGGCGTTCCCCCACAAATTCTCAGGTGTATTTGCAGATGCACTTCTTATAGCCATCTTCATAACACTTGTAGCAAGACCAATAGCTGTATTTGCCTTACTTAAGCCATTTGGCGGCAAAGTGCCGCAGTGTCTGCTTGTATCATGGGCGGGACTTCGAGGGGCATCTTCAATTGTTTTTGCAATAATGGTAACAATTGGAGATGACGATAGACTTTTTCATATCGTATTTATTGTTGCCCTATTATCAGTGGCAATTCAGGGAACGTTTCTGCCGAAAATGGCATCCCTTTTTGGTATGATAGATGAGGACTGCGACGTCAGGAAGACGTTTAATGATTACAAAGAGGAATCAGCGATTACGATGATGCGAATGTACATACCATGCGGACATAACTGGGAAAACAGATGCGTGAGCGAGGTCAGTATACCGACGGGATCGCTTGCACTTATGATCAAAAGAGGAGACGATACAATAATACCAAGAGGTGACACCGTAATAAAAGCGGAGGACAACGTTATCCTGAGTGTGCCTACGTTTGAGCCGGAAGAAGAAGAGGATTTGCAGGAAAATGTGATAGATAGCAGACATGAATGGTGTAATAAGAAGATAAGGGAACTGAATCTGCCGAAGGATATACTTATTGCGTTGATCAAAAGAGGAGATGATAATATCATACCGACAGGTAAGACGAGAATACTTGACGGTGACATAGTGGTGACATATCAGTCTTCCTGATAAAATATTAAAAAGTGAGTAAATTATAAATAATTCCATATTCTAAAGATGAAAATAGACTATTTTCATTTTCAAAAAGGTCAATTTTAAAAATCCCAAATTTTTAGCAAAAAAATGAGAAGGAATATGGAAAAAGGAGTATACTTAGACAGGAAAACGCAGGAAGCTATAAAGGCACATGATCCTAAGCATGTATTTGCTGACACACCTTCGGAACGTGAACGTAAAATATATGCCCAGAGCAGGATGACGGAAGATGATACGCAGATGAGCCAGCTGATTGACAGATGGGTGACTAACAGCTTTCAGGGTTAGATAAATATGCAATCATAGAGGTGAGAAATATGTGGAAGAAGAGATTTACCAACAGAGTACTTCAAAGGGGACAGATGTATTATCTGTGCGGTAATGTGACAATCGATGAAGTGGATGATGATTATATAGGAGCAACTGTATCAAGCAATGATTCGAAAAGAAGCTATTCTGTTGATATCTCTTTTGATGATGAGCCAGACAGTCCGCAAATGTGGTGTGACTGTCCATATGCAGAAGAGGGAAATAACTGCAAGCATATGGCGGCTGTCATGTATGAGATAGAATCAAAGAAACTTCACGAGCTTGACGGAAAGCCGAAGGCAAAAGAGAAGAAAATATCACTTTTTGAAGAAAGTGATGAAGAAAATTATCAGTATTTTGACATTCCAGCGTTGGCAGAGGATGTGGAATTTACAGAGAAAGTAGTAGACGGAGCAAGGAAAGATGTCAGAACACAGAAGGTGACATTTGAGAAGATAGAGACTGGATATTCGGCGAGCTATATGGATTACGGTGATCAACACGCTATGGTCTATGGAACATATCATGGTGATAAAGGACTTATATATGATGTGCAGTTTGAGATGGACAGGGAGAATATCTTAAGTATGTCCTGTATGGTGCCAAAATGTAATTGTGGATACCGCATGAATTCGTATTACTGGAGAGAATCGGAGAAAAAGGCATGCCGTCATGTGGCAGCACTTATGCTTCTTGCGAATGAATATCAGAAGACACATACAGTAGGTGATGCAACCGATTTGCAGGGAATGCAGATGCTTGAGGCTTTCAGAGGATTACATGCACAGAAGATGGCAAGAAAAGTGGAAAGCACAGATATCATCGGTCAGGTAGATATACAGCCTCGTCTGATTTTAGAGGATGATGAGCTGCATTTGTCTTTTAAGATTGGAAAGAACAAGATGTATGTCATGAAAAGCATCAAGGATTTCTACACAAGGAATCAGAATAAGGATGTGCTTAAGCTTGGTAAGAGTGAGACTATAGATCTTGCAATAGCCCAGTACACCCCGGATGCCCGAAGATATATTGAATACATAAACCAGGAAGTAAAGCAGGAATTCCAGCACAAGCACAGACTGGAGCAGAAAAACAGAAGCTGGTATGCACCAGAAGTAAAATCCGAGAGTATGAGTTCATACATTGATTTGTATGGAACAAGGATTGATGAATTTTTTGATATGGAGATAGAAAGCGGAAAGCCAATCGCTTTTATCGATAGGAATATTGGTGCGAAAGAGAGAAAGATTTCTTTTAAAAATGGAACAATAAAAGCAGAACTTGAGATTTATCCGGAGAAAAAAGGGAAGGAGCTTGAATCAATTCGAATCGAAGGAAGCCTGCCTATTTTAATAAGCGGATCGAAATATCTGTATTATATAGAAGAAAATTCTATCTGCAGACTGGATGATGAAAACAGGAAGCTGCTGGATCCACTTTGGAATTTAAGCATTGATGGCGATATTGAGATACATGTAGGCCGAAACAATATAGCGGAATTTTACTACAGAATTCTGCCAGAGTTAGAAAAATGTGCTGACATAACCAACCATGTTGGAGATATGGTGGAAGATTTCCTGCCGCAGGATATGGATATAATTTTCTATCTTGATGCAGAGAAGAATTATCTCATATGCCGTCCGATGGCGAAGTATGAGAACGAGACATTTTCTATAATTGATATGAGAGAGCCAACCCAGATAGTAGAAAAATACAGGGACAAGCTTAAAGAGGCAGAAGCATTATCACTTGCGACAGAGTATTTTGATGAATTTGCAAGGGATGACAATGGCGATATTTTGATATGTCCAGATGATGAGGATCGGGTATACCGATTGCTGGACCAGGGAATATCAGAGATGATGATGATAGGTGAGGTTCGATGCACTAATAGTTTTAAGCGTAAGAATACAAAGAAGAATCTCAAGATATCTGTCGGAGTGTCAGTACAAAGTGACATAATGAATCTTGAGATATCATCAGACGATATTTCACCGAAAGAACTGCTTGATATACTTGAAAGCTACAGACTTAAGAAGAAATACCATCGTCTCAAAAATGGTGAATTTGTTGATATCACTGACGAAAACATAGCAGAGCTCAGTGCAATGATGGAGTCAATGCATATATCTGCAAAAGAATTTGTCACTGGTAAGATGAATCTTCCACTTTACAGAGCGTTATATCTCGATAAGATGCTTGAAAACTGCACAGAGATTTATTCAAGTCGTGATAGCTATTTCAGAAATCTGGTAAAAGGATTTAAGACTATAGCAGATGCAGATTATGAGCTGCCAGAGAACTTGACGAAGGTGCTTAGAAATTATCAAAAATACGGATATAAGTGGATAAGAGCACTTACCGATAATAATTTTGGTGGAATACTTGCAGATGATATGGGACTGGGAAAAACACTGCAGATGATAAGTGTAATTGCAGGAACAAACATAGGAACCTCTCTGATTGTATGTCCAGCTTCGCTTGTGTATAACTGGCAGGAAGAGTTTAGCCAGTTTGCTCCAAACCTTAAGACTGCGGTAGTTGTAGGAAAGGCGGATGAGCGAAAAGAGATAATAGACAGGTATGCCGACTATGATGCAGTTATTACATCATATGATTTATTAAAAAGAGATATAGCAGAATACGAGGATAAGCATTTCGAATATCAGGTGATAGATGAAGCGCAGTACATAAAGACACATACAACTGCAGCAGCCAAGTCAGTCAAGCTAATACATGCAAAGCATAAGATGGCACTTACAGGAACACCAATCGAGAATAGATTAAGTGAACTGTGGAGCATATTTGATTATCTGATGCCTGGATTTTTGTATGGATATGATGTATTTAAAAAGGAGATAGAGACACCTATAGTCAAGCAGAAGGATGAAGATGCAACCAGACGATTAAAGAGGATGGTGTCACCATTTATACTCAGACGATTAAAGGGCGATGTGCTGAAAGATCTCCCAGATAAGATGGAAGAACTGCAGTATGCACATATGGATGAAAAACAGCAGCAGCTTTATGATGCGCAGGTTGTTCATATGAAAGAGAAATTGCGTGGACAGGATGAGGAGTCATTTAAGAAAAACAAAATACAGATACTTGCAGAGCTTACACGAATCAGACAGATATGTTGTGATCCAGCACTTATGGTTGAGAATTACACAGGAGAATCTGCTAAGAGAGAAGCCTGCATGGAGCTTATTGATAGAGCAATAGAAGGTGAGCATAAGATGCTTATATTCTCGCAATTTACTTCTATGCTGGAAATCCTCGCAAAAGAACTTGATAGGAAACAGATTGAATATTATGTGATAACAGGTGCAACGCCTAAAGAAAAAAGGCTTGAACTTGTGAAGAAGTTCAATACAAATAGTATTCCTGTTTTCCTTATATCACTAAAGGCTGGAGGAACAGGTCTCAATTTGACAGGCGCAGATATGGTAATACATTATGACCCATGGTGGAATGTGGCGGCGCAGAATCAGGCCACAGACCGTGCGCATAGAATAGGACAGACCAAAGTGGTCACAGTCTATAAGCTTATCGCGAAGGGCACGATAGAAGAGAAAATAGTAAAAATGCAGCAGGATAAAGCGGATCTGGCAAATGAGATATTAAGTGGTGAGAATGGAAATATCACCAGCATGACTAAAGAAGATTTGTTAGAATTGCTTTAAATATGAAAAGGGGTTCTCTATAGACTAGAGAACCCTTTTCCAAATACCTCACTGGTGCTCATGACAGACATAAAAGCCTGAAGATTGTTCTGATGAATGAAGCCTCTTAGTTCTACAGCCTGTTTTCTGGTGAGTGTAGTAAAAACAATATAGTGTCTGGCACCGGTATATGCACCTCTTGCATCAACATACGTAGCGCTCTTGTGCAGAACATTTATAATATAATCGCATATTACATCCTTGTCATCACAGATAAGCATGATGGATTTTCGAAGCATTATATTCTCAATAATCGAATCAATCAAAAATGACTTCACAACAAGACCGACAAATGAATAAAGCGCTGTCTTGATATCAAAGACAAAGCAGGCAATGATAATCATAATGAGATCCGTAAGGAATAAAGCAATGCCGATATCACTGACATGAGTGTATTTCTTGACAATCATAGCTATGACATCAGTTCCACCACTTGAAGCTCCGTCATAGAAAAGCAGAGCAGAAGCAATAGCAGGCAGCGTAATCGCAAAAATCAGCTCAAGCATTGGCTCATTTGAAAGCGGCTTACTGAGTGGATATAACTTCTCAAAGCCAAGAAGTTCAAACGACATGAGCACGGTCGCATAAGTAGTTTTAATCGCAAAATCCTTCCCAAGGAAAATAAAACCAATTAAAAGAAGAACTATATTGACAATCGTAGAGAACATACTCGCAGATAGTGGTGTGATTTTGGCAAACACAACAGCAGCACCGGTTACGCCACCAAAAGTGAAGTTGTTCGGAAATTTGAAAAAGTAAACACCTATACACATGATGGTGATACTGATTGTAATAAGACAAAAGCTCTTAAAATATTTCATAAAGTAATTCATAGTATATGTCCTTATCTTCAGATTATAATGTGCGACGATAATCGCAGCAGTTGCAGCCAGGGTTAAGCTGTGGCTTGCGATTGTGGTTATCGTGTGGAATGTATGTACATTTTAGCACGAAAATATATGATGTAAAGTGATATTTATAAAGAAATAAATGACGGTGATATTGTCTTAGCAGCCATTAGTCTTATATTCAATGAGTCCGGCGTAAAAGACGTATTGTAGCAGTTATTTAATAAGATTATTGGAACGTAAAATCAGTATTGCTATTGTGCGGACATATGCATATAATAATGATAGATGGAAACACTACTCACGAAAGGAGATGTTTTATATGGCTACAAAATCAGCAAATTTATATGCAAGGATTGAACCAGATGTCAAAGAAAAAGCAGAAAGTATCCTGTCTACACTTGGTATCCCTGCTTCCAGTGCTATCAATATGTTTTATAAACAGATTATCTTACAGAGAGGACTTCCGTTTGAAGTAAAAATACCATCTGCCAGACCTGTTGACATCAGCACATTATCAGAAGCAGAGTTCAATGAAGAATTGGAGAAAGGATATGCGGATATGCAGGCTGGACGGACAAAAAATGCGAAGAAAGCCTTTGCTGACATTCGCAAGGATTATGGCTTATGATATATGAAGTAGAAGTATCCGAACAGGCTGACAGTGATTTGAGAGGGATTTTTGAATATATTGCTTTTGAATTACAATCGCCGGAAAATGCAAGCGGACAGCTTGACCGTCTGGAAGAACAGATATTAAGTCTGGATACGATGCCGGAGCGTTATCGAAAATATGAAAAAGAACCGTGGAAAAGCCGTGGGCTTCGTGTATTACCAGTAGACAATTATGTGGTACTTTATATTCCAGATAGTGATAAAAAGGTTGTAACAATACTTAGAGTAATGTATGCCGGACGGGACATAGACAATCAGTTAAATCTCCACACAAAGCAATAAAGGATATGATTTAAAGCAGTCTTTCATTTATGATCGACTGCTTTTTTTATATTCAAAATTAAAAAGAAAGGACTGAATTACGATGGAAGAATGTAGCGTATGTCTCGCGTGGCAAGATGTATCGATAATGGTCCCATGGAAGGATTCTGGGGACTAATGAAACGAGAAATGTATTATGGCAAAAAGTATAAAACAAAAGGAGAATTAATTCTTGCCATAGAGAAATACATAGATTATTACACAAACAAAAGAGTTCAACGAAATCTTGGGGTGCTTACACCAATGGAATTCCATGAACAAAAACTAGAAAACGTTGCATAAACAACCCGGTACATAAACTGTACCGGGGAAAAAATTTTTCGTTATTTAATTTGTCTACTTGACGGGTAGCACACCAAAATCAAGGTTTGCAAAAAAATCTCAAAATATTAGCACTCAACTCTTGACAGTGCTAACAAAACGATGTATTGTTATATTGCAAATAGAACAAGAGCAAAAAAGGAGGTTGTCACTATGAATATAAATAAATTCACACAGAAATCATTACAGGCTGTACAGAACTGTGAACGCATTGCAATGGATTATGGCAACCAGGAGATTGCACAGGAACATTTATTATATGCGTTACTGACACAGGATGACAGCCTGATCGCAAAATTAATGGAAAAGATGGGACTCGATAAGAATCTCATTATCAACCGAGTAGAAGAAGCCATTCAGAAAAGACCGAAAGTCCAGGGCGGACAGCAGTATGTTGGACAGGATCTGAACAATGCACTGGTACATGGCGAAGACGAAGCAAAAGCCATGGGAGATGAATATGTATCGGTAGAACATCTTTTCCTGGCAATGATGAAATATGCACGTAAGGATATGAAGGCACTTTTCCGTGAAATGGGCATTTCAAGAGAAGGGTTCTTACAGGCACTTTCCACCGTCAGAGGTAATCAGAGAGTGACTAGCGATAACCCGGAAGATACCTATGATACATTGAATAAATATGGTACGGATCTGGTAGAAAGAGCAAGGGAACAGAAGATGGATCCGGTTATCGGACGTGATTCCGAGATCCGGAATGTGGTCAGAATCCTTTCTCGTAAGACAAAGAATAATCCGGTCCTCATCGGAGAACCTGGTGTAGGTAAGACTGCAGTTGTAGAAGGACTTGCACAGCGTATTGTACGTGGTGATGTACCGGAAGGTTTGAAAGAGAAGACAATATTCTCCCTGGATATGGGGGCACTGGTAGCCGGCGCGAAATACCGTGGTGAATTCGAGGAACGTCTGAAAGCAGTACTGGAAGAAGTCAAGAACAGTGACGGAAGAATCATTCTGTTCATCGATGAATTGCATACCATCGTCGGAGCCGGTAAGACAGACGGAGCCATGGATGCCGGAAATATGTTAAAACCTATGCTGGCAAGAGGTGAACTCCACTGTATCGGTGCAACGACATTGGATGAATACCGTCAGTATATTGAAAAAGACGCCGCACTTGAGAGACGTTTCCAGCCGGTTATGGTAGAAGAACCTACCGTAGAAGATACGATTTCTATCCTTCGTGGACTGAAAGAACGTTATGAAGTATTCCATGGTGTGAAGATCACAGACGGTGCGTTGGTAGCAGCCGCAACCTTATCTGACCGTTACATTTCTGACCGTTTCCTTCCAGATAAGGCTATCGACCTTGTAGACGAGGCATGTGCACTGGTTAAGACAGAACTGGATTCCATGCCGGCAGAGATGGATGAACTGAACCGTAAGATCATGCAGATGGAGATTGAGGAAACTGCACTGAAGAAAGAAGACGACAGATTAAGTAAAGAACGTCTGGAACACTTACAGCAGGAACTGGCAGAATTAAGAGAAGAATTTGCCGGAAAGAAAGCACAGTGGGACAATGAAAAAGTCGGTGTTGAACGTGTACAGAAACTGCGTGAAGAGATCGAGCAGGTCAATAAAGACATCGAAAGAGCACAGCATTCTTATGATCTGGAGAAGGCAGCAGAACTTCAGTATGGCAAACTGCCACAGCTTCAGAAACAGTTAGAAGAGGAAGAAGCAAAGGTAAAAGACGAAGATCTGTCCCTCGTACACGAAAGTGTCAATGATGAGGAGATCGGAAGAATCGTATCCCGCTGGACAGGAATCCCGGTTGCCAAGTTAAATGAAAGCGAAAGAAGTAAGACTTTACATCTTGGTGATGAACTGCATAAGAGAGTTATTGGTCAGGATGAAGCGGTAGAACTGGTAACAGAAGCCATCATCCGTTCCAAAGCAGGAATTAAAGATCCGACCAAACCAATCGGTTCGTTCCTGTTCCTTGGACCTACCGGTGTAGGTAAGACAGAGCTTGCAAAAGCACTGGCAGAGAATCTGTTTGACGATGAGAATAATATGGTGCGTATCGATATGAGTGAGTACATGGAGAAATACTCCGTGTCCCGTCTGATCGGAGCGCCTCCGGGATATGTCGGATACGATGAAGGCGGCCAGCTTACCGAAGCAGTCAGAAGAAGACCTTATTCGGTTGTACTGTTCGATGAGGTAGAAAAGGCACATCCGGATGTATTCAATATCTTATTACAGGTACTGGATGACGGACGTATCACCGATTCACAGGGACGTACCGTAGACTTTAAGAACACGATCCTGATTATGACATCCAATATCGGCTCCCAGTATCTGCTGGATGGTATGGATGAAAATGGCAACATCAGCCAGGAGAGTCAGAATGCGGTAATGGAAGACTTAAGAGCACACTTCAGACCGGAATTCCTGAACCGTCTGGATGAGACAATCATGTTCAAACCATTGACGAAAGATAACATTTATGACATTATTGACTTATTAGTAGCGGATGTCAACAAACGTCTGGCTGATCGTGAGATATCTATCTTCCTGACAGAGGATGCGAAGAGATATGTCGTAGACGGAGGATATGATCCGAACTATGGTGCAAGACCGCTGAAGAGATTTCTTCAGAAACATGTCGACACGCTGGCAGCAAAACTGATGCTGCAGGGCGATGTGGGTGCACAGGATACGATCATCATAGATGTGGAAGACGGCAAGCTTGTGGCAAGGAGTCAGAGTGTGTGCGAATAATATTTCACATAGATGTCAATTCAGCTTATCTTAGCTGGACAGCAGTAGAACAATTGAAAAACGGAGCCGGAGTGGATATCCGGACGATACCGGCGATCATTGGTGGCGACCAGAAGTCCCGTCACGGTATCGTTCTGGCAAAATCCATTTCGGCAAAAAAATATGGCATTCGTACGGGGGAACCTGTTGCGAATGCCTTTCGTAAGTGTCCGAATCTTAAGACTTATCCGCCGGACCACCAGATGTATCACGAATACAGCCGGAAACTGATGGAATTCTTACGTACCTACACGACACATATAGAACAGGTCAGTGTGGATGAATGCTACATGGATTTCACAGAGATTGCGGACCGGTTCACATCTCCTGTGGAAGGTGCGAATGAAATCAAGGATGAGGTGTATAAAAGGTTCGGATTCACGGTGAATGTGGGAATATCTTCCAGAAAAGTCCTGGCAAAGATGGCATCCGACTTTGAAAAACCGAATAAAGTGCATACACTGTTCCCGGAAGAAGTTCCGGTGAAAATGTGGCCGTTGCCGATCGGCGAACTTTTCATGGCTGGCCGTTCGAGTGTAGAGACAATGAAGAAGCTGGAGATCTATACGATCGGAGATCTGGCGAATACAGATCCGGCGATTCTGGAACTGCATTTGAAAAGCCACGGACGGAAACTCTGGGAATTTGCCAACGGACTGGATGATTCAGAAGTAGAGAGCGTACGTGCGGAAGCAAAAGGAGTTGGCAATTCCACGACACTGCCAAAAGATCTGACAACAGAAGAAGAGGTGTTGCCGGTATTGAAAGATCTGGCCGCAAGTGTGGGAAGACGATTAAGAAAAGCCGGACAGAAAGCCGGGATGGTCAGTGTGGAGATCAAGTATCATACCTTCAACCAGGTATCCCATCAGATGCAGATGGAGAGACAGACGAATCAGGATAATGACATTTATCAGACCGCCATCGACCTGTTCCGTGAACTGTGGAGCGGCGAACCTATCAGACTTCTTGGAATCCGGACGTCCAAGTTATCGGAAGAAAGCGAACCGGAGCAGTTGAGTCTGTTTGATATGAAGTTCGAATCCGAAGAGACGAGGAAGAAAAAGAAGAATCTGAGAGCGGCGCTTAAGAAGCTGGAAGGAAAATATGGGGATGGTATTGTGAAAAAGGGATGGTAAAGGAAAATCCCTTGACAGGTGTAAGAAATTTTGCTATAGTTATGAACATAAGAGCAGTTGCGAATTATATTTACATATAATTTGTGGCTGCTTTTTGTGTTGTCAATAAAGAAAGCGGGCAATCTGTTTCAGATATATACTAAATTCATGCTCGCATGAAATTTAGTATATATCTGAAACAGATGATGGACATTCTCTGAATGTCCATCATCGAACGACGTAAGTCGTGAGATGTATACCCGCGAGAATCGTAAAAGAAAAGAATAAAATAAATCTAGGAGGAATGGAAATGAGAAATGTAAATTGGAAAGAATTATTCATTGATATCCTTGTGGATATCGTAGCAGGTATGATCATCGCAGTTGGTATCTACAACTTTGCGCTGAATGCTGATTTCCCGGTAGCCGGATTTTCCGGTATTGCGATCATTCTGTATCACTTATTTGGACTGCCGGTCGGTGCAGGAACGATCATCTTAAATGTACCTGTAGCAATCTTCTGTTATAAATTTTTAGGAAAAGAATTTTTCTTAAAGTCCATGAAATCGATGATCATTTCATCATTACTGATGGACTACGTAGCACCATTGTTCCCGGTCTATGACGGAAGCAGATTTTTAGCAGCTTTGTGTATGGGTGTATTATGCGGAATTGGATATGCTATGATCTTCATGAGAGGTTCTTCAACGGGTGGACAGGACTTCATCAGTGTGGCAATCAAGAAAGTAAAACCACATATCACACTTGGAATCATTACATTTGTCCTGGATATTTGTACCATTATCCTTGGTACAGCACTGGTATTCAAGGATGTGGATGGTCTGATTTACGGTGTCATCGTTACCTATCTGATGGCAATGGTAATGGACAGAATCATGTATGGTATCGACGAAGGTAAGATGACCTTGATCGTAACCGAAAAAGGTGCTGAGATCGCAGAAAAGATTGACGCATACTCAGGAAGAGGTTCCACAATCTTAAAAGGAATCGGAAGCTACTCCAAGAAAGATAAAGACGTTGTCATGTGTGCCTGCAATAACAAACAGATGTATACCATCAAAAAGATGGTACATACCATTGACCCGAAAGCATTCACTATCATCGTAGAATCCAATGAAGTAGTGGGAGAAGGTTTCAAAGAAGAATTGCCAGATATTGAATTATAAAATACGGAACAAACTAACATGACCAGAGGAGTCACTCTGTGAAATTTATGTAACTGAATAAAAAAATAGAACAGAAAAACGACGCTATAAAACCGGACGAGAATCCTATATTCCAGGGATTCTTGTCCGGTTTTATAGCGTCGTTTTTCTTCTGGTTATCTATTTTGCATACAATTTCACAAGTTCTGTAACCACATCCACACTCTTATCCATACCCTCAACAGTGATGTGCTCATAAGGTCCGTGATAAGCATGTCCGCCTGTTCCAAGGTTCGGGCAAGGCAGTCCTTTGAAGCTTAACTGGCATCCATCTGTACCGCCGCGGATTGGAAGTACCAGAGGTGTTACATCCGCATTTTCACAAGCTTTTTTCGCATTGTCAATGAGGTGCATGCATGTAGCGATAATCTCAGCCATGTTGCGGTACTGTTCAGAAATGGTAAGTGTGACAGTACCTTCACCCCATTTTTCATTCATATTTTTCTCGATTAATTTCAAAGTCTTTTTCTTTGCTTCAAAGAGATCTTTGTCGTGGTCTCTTACGATATAATGAAGCTCGGCTTCCGCAACTTCTCCGGACATACTCATCAGATGGTAGAATCCTTCGTAGTCTTCTGTTCCGCGAGGGGTCTCCATAGATGGAAGTGCATTGTTGATCTCCATAGCAACAAGACTTGCGTTGATCATGGTATCTTTGGAAGAACCAGGATGTACATTGAATCCCTTGATCACAAAATCAGCTTTACAAGCATTGAAGTTCTCATACTGGATTTCACCTTCGGTATCACCGTCAAGTGTATAGCCATAGTCAGCGCCGAACTGTTCTACGTTGAAGTGAGAAGCACCGGTACCAATCTCTTCATCCGGTGTAAATGCAACACACAGAGGTCCATGTGGAATCTTTTCTTCCTGAATGCGTTCGATCATCGTCATGATCTCTGCAATTCCGGCTTTGTCGTCAGCTCCAAGAACGGTTGTACCATCAGAAGTAATCAGTGTACGTCCCTTAAGATCTGTCAGATGAGGGAAGTTCTTAGGACTTAAAATGGTATCACTTGTTCCAAGTCTTAAGTTGCCGCCGTCATAATTTTCAGTAACGATTGGTTTGATATCATGGTCACAGAAGTCTGATACAGTATCCATGTGTGCGATGAATCCAATTGCCGGTTTGTCTTCCAGACCTTCGGTAGCCGGAAGTTTTCCGTACAGGTAGCACTGGTCATCCAGGACAACATCTGTAAGTCCAAGTTCTTTCATCTCGGCTTCCAGAATTTTAGCCAGGTCAAACTGGCAGGCAGAAGATGGTACAGTTTCGCTGTTTTCGTCGCTTGGTGTGCGGACAACAACATATTTCAGTAATCTTTCATAAGCTTTCATGAGTTACATTCCCCTTTTCTTATTTTTTCAAAATATTCTAACTATTACTATAACACAATTTTTCCTTTGCTGCATTGTAAAATGATGTTATACTTATTATATTAGAGAAATGTTACAGTTCACAGATAGAATATTGAAAAATAAAACTCCATTATGATAATCATAGTGAAAAGTATGAACAGTAACGAAAAATTTAAAGATGCTGCAGATGGCATTATTTGAATCAGGAGGCAATAAAAGATGAAATTAACCCAGTTACTGGAACGTTTAGAATATGAAGTAGTACAGGGAGATGACCAGATCGAAGTGACAGAGCTGATCAATGATTCCCGTAAAGTCACAGAAGGCAGTGTATTCGTATGCATCAGCGGAGCAGTATCCGATGGACATACTTATGTAGGGCAGGTTGCAGAAAAAGGTGCGGCAGCTGTTATCGTAGAAAAGGACGTAGAAGCACCGGAAGGATTAACGGTCATTAAAGTAAAAGATACCCGTTATGCACTGGCAATGACATCTGCAGCATATTTTGGATATCCGGCAGATAAACTGAAAGTCATTGGTATCACAGGAACAAAAGGTAAGACAACAACAACATACATGGTAAAATCCATTCTGGAAGAAGTCGGCATCAAAGTTGGTCTGATTGGTACAATTGAAGCAATCATTGGAGATAAATGTATTCCGGCCAATAATACGACACCGGAATCATACACAATCCAGAAATATTTTGCAGAGATGGTAGAGGCAGGATGCGAATGTGTAGTTATGGAAGTTTCTTCACAGGGACTTAAACTCGACCGTACTGCAGGAATTCCATTCGAGATCGGAATCTTCACAAACCTTGGAGAAGATCATATCGGACCAAATGAGCATAAAGACTTTGATGAATATAAGTACTGCAAGAGCCTGTTATTCAAACAGTGCAAGATCGGAATCGGTAATGTGGATGACAAGTGGTTCGAAGACATTTTCAAAGATGCAACATGTAAGGTCGAGACATTTGGATTTTCAGAAAAAGCAGATATCCGTGCAACAGATGTAAAACATATCTCAAGACCGGGATATCTTGGAGTACAGTATCATGTGGCTGGTCTTATGGACTTTGATGTAGAGATTGATATTCCGGGAGATTTCAGTGTGTATAACTCACTGACAGCAATCGCAGTATGCAGACATTTTGGCGTACCGGTAGAGGATATCAAGAAAGCACTGAAGGTTGCGAGAGTCAAAGGACGTATTGAGATGATCAAGGTATCGGATGACTTTACATTGATGATTGACTATGCACACAATGCAATGGCACTGGAAAGTCTTCTGGATACTCTGAGAGATTATAATCCTGAGAGAATCGTGACAGTCTTTGGCTGCGGGGGTAACAGATCCAAGACCAGACGTTACGAGATGGGAGAAGTATCCGGTAAATTATCTGACTTTACGATCATCACATCGGATAACCCGAGATTCGAAGAGCCACAGGCAATTATTGATGATATCGTAGTCGGCATGAAGAAGACAGATGGTAAATATATCACTATCTGCGACAGAAAAGAAGCGATTAAATATGCGATCGAACACGGTCAGCCGGGAGACGTTATCATCCTGGCAGGAAAAGGACATGAGACATATCAGGAGATCAAAGGTGTGAAATACGATATGGATGAGCGTGTTCTGATCAAGGAAGTATTAGAGGAATTGAAGAAATAAATGTACGCTGATATTATCGTTGATATTACGCATGAAAAATTAGATAAAGTCTTTCAATACCGCATCCCCTCTCATCTGGAGGGGATGCTTAAGGTTGGAATGGAAGTTGTTGTACCGTTTGGAAGGGGCAATAAAGAGACAAAAGGTTATGTGACAGATTTTTCCGAGCGTGCAGAGTACGCGCCGGAGAAGATCAAAGAAGTCTTACGAATTGCAGAAGAAAGTGTTGCGATAGAAAGCAGGCTGGTAGTACTTGCAGCATGGATGAAAGAGACATATGGCGGAACGATGATCCAGGCGCTGAAGACGGTTCTTCCTATTAAAAAGAAAGAGCGTGCCAGAGAAAAAGAGACTGTCAGGCTTCTACTTACAAAGAAAGAAGGAGAAGAAAAATTAGCAGTCTACCTTCACAAGAACCAGAAAGCAAGAGCCAGACTTCTGGCGGCACTTCTGGATCAGCCGGTGCAGGATTATGATTTCCTGATGCACAAGTTAAATCTTACCCGGAGCGTGGTAAAGGCCCTGGAAGAGCAGAAGGTGCTGGAACTTGAATCTGAACAGGTCTACAGGAATCCGGTAATCTATAAGGAAAAAGAACAAAAGGACATCATATATACGGAAGAACAGGAAAAGGCCATACAGACATTTAAAAGAGACTATGACCAGGGGCTTCGAAAGACGTATCTGTTGTATGGAGTCACAGGAAGTGGTAAAACCGAAGTCTATATGGAGATGATCGCCAAAGTATTGGAAGAAGGCCGGCAGGCAATCGTACTGATACCAGAGATTGCGCTTACGTACCAGACGGTTATGAGATTCTATACAAGGTTTGGCGACCGGGTGTCAATCTTGAATTCCAGAATGTCCCAGGGAGAGCGTTATGACCAGATGGAACGTGTCAAACGTGGGGAAGTAGATATCATGATTGGTCCAAGATCTGCATTATTTACCCCATTTTCTGATCTGGGGCTGATTGTGATCGATGAGGAGCATGAGCCGACTTATAAGAGCGAGCAGGTGCCAAGATTTCATGCAAGAGAGACAGCGATTGAAAGGGCACGCATGGAACATGCATGCGTGGTACTTGGCTCAGCAACACCGTCACTGGAAGCATTTTACGCATGTGAATCTGGAAAGTACGAACTGTTAAGACTTAAGAACCGGAGTATGAAGCAGAGTCTTCCGGAAGTATATGTAACCGATATGAGGGAAGAATTAAAGAAGGGTAACCGTTCTATCTTAAGTGACCGGTTAAAGGAACTGATGGAAGACCGGTTACAAAAGAAAGAGCAGATGATGCTGTTCTTAAACCGGAGAGGGTATGCGGGTTTTGTTTCTTGCAGAGCATGCGGATATGTAGTAAAATGTCCTCACTGCGATGTGTCACTGTCGGTGCACAGAGGCGGTAAGATGGTCTGTCATTATTGTGGATATGAGACGGCCGGAGTTCAGAACTGTCCGTCGTGTGGTTCACCTTATATCGGAGGATTCCGTGCAGGGACGCAGCAGATCGAAGAACTGGTAAAGCGACAGTTCCCACAGGCAAGAGTGTTGCGAATGGATCTGGATACAACAAAGAATAAAGGTGGTCATGAGAAGATCCTTGCACAGTTTGCAGATGAAGAAGCGGATATTATGATCGGTACACAGATGATCGTAAAAGGTCATGATTTTCCAAATGTGACGCTGGTGGGGGTACTTGCGGCAGATATGTCATTGTACTCAGATGATTACAGATCCGGTGAGCGTACATTCCAGCTTCTGACCCAGGCGGCAGGTCGCGCAGGGCGTGGCAGAAGTAAAGGTGAGGTTGTGATACAGACATACAGTCCGGATCACTATAGTATCCAGATGGCAGCAAAGCAGGATTATGAAGGCTTTTATGAAAAAGAGATGAATTACCGTGACCTGATGGGTTATCCACCGGCAGCACAGCTGATGGCAGTCCTGATGACAGGAGCAGACGAGGAGATGCTTCAGACGGCAGCGGAATATTTGAAAAAATATGCAATCCGCGTCATGGATGAAGGTACTTGCCAGGTAATCGGACCTGCAAGTCCGTATGTTGGTAAGGTCAATGATGTATACCGTAAGATCCTGTATCTGAAAAGCGAAGATTATCAGATGCTGATACGGATCAAAAACCATATGGAGCGGTATATAGAAATCAACAGGGGCTTTGCAAATATGCGGATACAGTTTGATTTTAATCCGATGAGTGTATTTTAAGGATTGTGGGAGCGGCATAGCTACAGAACAATCCAATGACAGCGTTTTAAGCAAATCAAGAAAGTTGCGAAGCGGATTTCGAATATCTGCTTGACTAAAATGATAGAAAACTTTATACAAGAGGAGAAAGAAATATGGCACTTAGAACAATCAGAGAATTTGGGGACGAAGTCCTGAATAAAGAATGTAAAGAAGTAACGAAGATGACACTTCGTACGCAGGTACTGATCAACGATATGTTAGATACAATGTATGAGGCAATGGGAGTTGGCCTTGCGGCACCTCAGGTTGGAGTCTTAAAACGTATCGTAGTGATCGATGTAGGAGAAGGACCGATCGTACTGATCAATCCAGTGATCTTAGAGACATCCGGTGAGCAGACCGGAGAAGAGGGATGCTTAAGTCTTCCTGGAAAAGCTGGTATGGTAACAAGACCAAACTACGCAAAAGTAAAAGCACTGAATGAAGATATGGAAGAAGTGATCCTGGAAGGAGAGGGACTTCTTGCAAGAGCATTCTGCCATGAGATCGATCACCTGGATGGTAAATTATATACCAGACTGGTAGAGGGCGAAGTGCATGATGTGAATTATGAGGAGGAAGAATAACATGAAAGTAATATTCATGGGAACACCGGATTTTTCCGTTGGAACGTTAGAGGCACTGATCGAAGCCGGACATGAAGTGGTACTTGCAGTTACACAGCCGGATAAGCCAAAGGGACGTGGCGGCAAGATGCAGTTTACACCGGTAAAAGAAGCAGCAGTAGCACATGGCATTCCGGTATTTCAACCGGTAAAGATAAGAGAAGCTTCTGCTGTAGAAGAACTTCGTAAATATGATGCGGATATTATGGTGGTCATTGCATTTGGACAGATTCTTCCAAAAGAGATTCTGGAGATGACACCATATGGATGTATCAACGTACATGCATCCTTACTTCCGAGTTACCGTGGTGCGGCGCCGATCCAGTGGGCAGTCATCAACGGAGATAAGGTTTCTGGTGTAACAACTATGCAGATGAATGAAGGGCTTGATACCGGCGATATGATTATGAAGACAGAGGTTCCTCTGGCAGAGAATGAAACAGGCGGAAGTCTTCATGACAAGCTTGCCGAGGCGGGAGCAAAACTGTGTGTAGAGACTTTAAAGGCATTGGAAGAGAAGACAGCAACCTGGGAAAAACAGGGAGAAAGTCCGACCGAATATGCAAGAATGCTGGATAAAAAGCTTGGTGATATCGACTGGAACAAGCAGGCAAAAGAAATCGAATGTCTGATCCGTGGATTAAATCCATGGCCAAGTGCATACACAGACTGGAACGGAAAAGTGATGAAAATCTGGGAAGCAAAAGTGGTGGAAGGAAATACAGAAGAGAAGCCGGGAACCATTGTGAAAGTAGAAAAAGACGGATTTTGTGTACAGACAGGAGACGGACTTTTAAAGGTTCTGGCACTTCAAATTCCTGGAAAGAAGAGAATGGAGGCAGATGCATTCTTACGCGGCTATCAGATAGAAGCTGGGAGTGAACTTTCTTCGCAGGACACAAAATAGAAGCTGGCCGTGAACTTCATTTTAGAATTATCAGACAGAAAAATAGTTGTGAACTTTATTCACAAATGATTAAGAATTGTTAAAAATGTATGAAAAAGAACTATTCGGGTATATTTTCATATATAATGCAGGTCATAGAGAGTAAGGAGGCTGATAATTATGTATTATCCAATGTATTTTGACCCGACATATGTATTAGTATTACTTGGCGTAGTGATCTGTATGGTGGCATCAGCGAAGATGAATTCTACATTTAATAAATATTCCAGAATCCGTAACCATTCCGGAATGACAGGAAGAGATGCGGCTGAACAGATTCTTCACAGGGAAGGACTGTATGATGTGCGTATCGAGCATATTTCCGGTAATCTGACCGATCATTATGATCCGAGAACGAAAGTCGTAAGATTATCCGATGCAACGTATAATTCGACTTCGGTAGCTGCTCTTGGAGTTGCGGCACATGAGTGTGGACATGCAGTCCAGCATGCGACAGGTTATGTGCCACTTAAGATCAGAGGAAGTCTGGTGCCGGTTGCGAATTTCGGAAGTTCGATCGCATGGCCGTTGATCATTCTTGGCCTGTTCTTTAATGGCAGATCATCAGCAATGTTTATCAATTTTGGAATACTTGCATTTTCACTTGCGGTATTATTCCAGATCGTAACACTTCCGGTTGAGTTCAATGCATCGAACAGGGCACTTAAGATTCTTGGTAACAGTGGAATGTTATATGAAAGTGAAGTGAAGGATACCAGAAAGGTACTGACTGCTGCGGCATTGACCTATGTAGCAGGTGCGGCTTCTGCAATCCTGCAGCTTCTGAGAATTCTGCTTCTGACAAATAACCGCAGAAATGATTAATTGCCAGAGTGGGTCTGAAAAATGATTTTCAGACACGCTCCAGAGCGTAAGTGATAAGAAAGGGAAACTGCTTTTATAGCGGTTTCCCATGTGTTGTTTTATGAGAAAGAGAGTAAAGAAAGTAAAGAAAGTAAAAAAGGAGGACGTATGCAGGCGTCAGTAAATGAAAGAGAACTTGTTCTGGACATGCTGCTTCAGATTACAAGAGATGGGGAATACAGCCATATCGTATTGAAGAATGTCCTGGACAAATATCAGTATCTGGATAAAAGAGAACGGGCGTTTATCACAAGGGTGGTGAATGGAACGCTTGAGCATATGATAGAGATCGATTATATCATCAATCAGTTCTCAAAAGTAAAGGCAAATAAGATGAAGCCGGTCATCCGTACGATTATGAGAAGTTCCGTATATCAGATGAAATATATGGACAGCGTACCGGATTCGGCTGTTTGTAATGAAGCAGTAAAACTGGCAGGAAAACGTGGATTTGTCAATCTGAAAGGATTTGTCAATGGAGTGCTTCGTAATATCAGCCGTAACCTGGATAAGATCGGTTACCCGGATGAAAAAGACACGGCAGCATATATTTCCGTACGGTATTCACTTCCGGAATGGCTGGTGAAGCAGTGGCTGCATGTATATGATGAAGATACGGTAAAAGCAATCGGAGAGGCATTCCTGAAAGAACACCCGCTGACGGTCCGTTTTGATGAGCATAAGATCGCAAAATCAGAACTGATAAAGATCCTGAAAGAAGAAGGGGTAACTGTAACAGAAGATGCACAGGTTCCATGTGCATTATATCTTTCCGGATATGATCATCTGGGAGTGCTTGGAAGCTTCTGTGACGGTCTTTATCAGGTACAGGATTTAAGTTCTATGCAGGTAGCACTCTGGGCGGAGCCACAGGAAGACGATCAGGTGATAGATGTGTGTGCAGCGCCGGGAGGAAAGGCGATTCATATCGCAGAGCTTCTGAATGGAACTGGTCATGTAGAAGCAAGAGACTTGTCGGAATATAAAGTAGACCTGATCCGGGATAATATTAACCGGAGCGGACTAAAGAATATAGATGCCGTATGCCATGATGCGACCATCGGAGATCCGGAAAAGAAAGAGACAGCGGATATCGTGATCGCAGATCTTCCGTGTTCGGGACTTGGCGTGCTTGGCAAAAAGCCGGATCTGCGTTATAAGATGAATGAACAGACAGAAAAAGATCTGGTACAGTTACAGAGAAAGATTTTATCTGTGGTGAATACATATGTAAAACCGGGAGGAAAGCTTCTTTATAGTACCTGCACCATCCACAGAGAAGAGAATGAGGGAAATGTAGAATGGTTCCTGAAGCAATATCCGGAATTTGAACTAGTAAAAGATAAGCAGATGCTTCCGGGAGTTGATGCAGGAGATGGATTCTACATTGCAATGTTAAAAAAGGTGAATCATGAGTAAAAAAGATATATGTTCTTATAATTATGACGAATTAAAAGAAGAAATGCTTGCAATCGGTGAAAAAGCATTCCGGAGCAAACAGATTTATGAATGGCTTCATGTAAAGCTGGCCGATGATTTTGATGAGATGACGAATCTTTCTAAGAATCTCAGGGAAAAATTAAAAGAAAATTATGAGATCCGGAAGGTTAAGATGATAGACCATCAGATTTCAAAAGTAGATCCGACAGAAAAGTTCCTGTTCGAACTGGAAGATGGCAATATGGTAGAAAGTGTACTGATGAAATACAATTATGGAAACTCCGTATGTATCTCATCCCAGGCAGGCTGCCGTATGGGCTGCCGGTTCTGCGCTTCTACGATCGGTGGTCTGGTCAGAAGCCTTGAGACATCTGAGATGTTAAGACAGATCTATCACATTCAGAAGATTACTGGCGAAAGAGTTTCGAATGTAGTCGTTATGGGAACCGGTGAACCGCTTGACAATTATGATAATTTCGTGAAATTCATTCATATGTTAAGTGATGAACATGGCCTGAACATCAGCCAGAGAAATATCACAGCTTCGACATGTGGGATTGTTCCGAATATGAGAAGGCTTGCAGAAGAAGGACTTCAGATCACGCTGGCATTATCCTTACACGGATCCAGTCAGGAAAAACGTAAAAAACTGATGCCGGTAGCGAATAAATACGAATTGTCTGAGGTATTGGATGCCTGTGATTATTACTTTGATAAGACGGGTAGAAGGATTACATTTGAATACAGCCTTGTGGCGGGAGTCAACGATCAGCCAGATGACATCAGGGAGCTGACAGCAATTTTAAAAAGAAGAAACTGTCATCTGAATCTGATACCGGTAAATCCGATCAAAGAAAGAGATTTTAAAAAGCCAGACCGCAAAAATGCGCTGGAATTTAAAAATAAACTTGAAAAAAACGGAATTAATGTTACTATAAGAAAGGAAAGAGGCTCTGATATTGACGGGGCCTGTGGACAGTTGCGACGTAGACACGCAGCCAAAAGCGAGGTAGAAACAGATGAAAATTTATGCGATGACTGATGTAGGAAGAAAACGTGAAGTCAATCAGGATTATGTATACGTAACAGACAGACCGATTGGACCATTTCCAAATCTCCTTACGGTCGCCGATGGAATGGGAGGACATAAGGCAGGAGATTTTGCGTCCAGTTATACAGTAAATGTATTAAAAGACGAATTGAAAAAGACACCTATGGATAAACCTGAAGAAATTCTGCGTAACGTGGTCAGTATTGCGAATCATAAACTGATAGAAGCAGCATCGACAGATATCAGACTGGAAGGCATGGGAACAACTCTGGTAGCAGCAACAGTTGTTGGCAATACATTATATTTTGCCAATGTGGGAGACAGCAGACTCTACCTGATCAATGATAAGATCCGTCAGCTTTCCAAGGACCATTCACTGGTAGAAGAGATGGTACGTCTCGGAGGAATCAAGGCGGAAGAAGCCAGAAACCATCCGGATAAGAACATCATCACAAGAGCAATCGGTGTAAAGGAAGATGTAGAGCCTGACATTTACGAGTATCGTCTGAAAAAGGGAGATATTATACTGATGTGTACAGACGGACTCAGCAATATGGTAGAAGATGAAGAAATGTTCAATATTGTAAAGGGCGCCAGAGATGTGGTAGAAGCTGTTCAGATGTTAATAGAAAAAGCAAACAGCAATGGTGGAAGAGATAATATAGGGGTTATCGTGGCAGAGCCACTTGCTGATGAGGTGAGTATATGGTAAAAGATGGAATCGTACTGGGCAAACGATATGCCGTACTCAGTAAGATTGGTGCCGGTGGGATGGCGGACGTCTATAAAGGCCGGGATCAGATGCTGAACCGTTATGTGGCGATCAAGGTGCTCAAAAGAGAGTATAAAGAGGACGCGAATTTTGTACGGAAGTTCCGTTCCGAGGCTCAGGCAGCAGCCGGGCTGATACATCCAAATGTTGTTAATGTATACGACGTTGGAGAAGACCGTGGCTTGTATTATATGGTCATGGAATTAGTAGAGGGTATTACATTAAAAGAATATATCGAGAGAAAGGGAAGACTCTCGCACAAAGAAACAATCAGTATCGCAATCCAGATGTGCAGCGGTATTGGTGCGGCGCACAAAGCGGAGATTATTCACCGTGATATTAAACCACAGAATATTATTATTTCCAAAGATGGTAAAGTAAAAGTAACGGACTTTGGTATTGCCAAAGCATTATCTTCTAATACAGTCAGTACCAATGCAATGGGATCGGTGCATTATACATCACCGGAACAGGCAAGGGGTGGATTCAGCGATCAGAGAAGTGATATCTATTCCATCGGTATTACACTGTTCGAAATGGTAACAGGAAGGGTTCCATTTGACGGAGAGACAACTGTAGAAGTTGCAATGAAGCATCTGCAGCAGGAAATTACACCTCCATCAGAGCTTGTACCGGAAGTACCATATAGTCTGGAACAGATCATTATGAAATGTACACAGAAAAGTCCGGAACGCAGATACAGCAGCACGATGGAGCTGATACAGGATCTGAAGCATTCACTCGTGGATCCGGATGGAGATTTTGTTCGGATCGGACGGTATTCCTATGGGGATACCAATACGGTGATCATGACAGACAAAGATCTGGATGATGACGATGATGATACAGAATCATTTGATACAACTTCCTATGATACGGAGTATATGGACAGAGGGGAATCCGGAGAGGTAAATCCCCGTATGCATAAGCTTATGAAGATTCTTACAGCTGTAGTGATCGCAATTGTTGCAATCGGAGCAATCTATGCGGTTGGTAAGGCGGCCGGAATATTCAAATCATTTGGAAGCGCAGTGACAGAAGATTCGGACAGTTCATCAAAGAAGATTACAGTGCCGGATGTCAGAGGTATGACAGAAGAAAAGGCGAAGAAACTTCTGAATGATAAGAAGCTTGGATATGATGTAGTTACAAGAGAAGACTCTAAGAAATATAAGGCAGGAAGGGTTTCAAAACAGACTCCGGAAGCAGGAACAAAGGTATCCGCACATACAAGAATCGAAGTTGTTGTAAGTTCCGGATTGATCGGTAATACAAAATCCGTACCGGATGTCAGCGGTAAGAGTGAAGCGGATGCACAGAAAGAGCTGGAAGATGCAGGATTCAAGGTAACATCAAGTTTCCAGTATGATGACAATGTAGAAAATGGTAATGTCATCAGCACAACTCCTGCAGCTGGAACCAAAGCTGAGAAAGGCACACAGATCACCATGCTGGTAAGTAAGGGAAGTGATAAGAAGAGCGTTCCGAATGTAAGAGGTATGGAAGATTCTGCGGCACAGAATACAATTAAAAATTATGGATTTAATGTTGGATCAGTTACTTATCAGTACAGTGATTCTGTATCTAAGGGACTGGTCATCAGTCAGGGAGTTGCAGCTGGAACGAAGGCGGCAGCTGGAACAAGTATTTCGCTTGTTGTAAGTTCCGGTCCAAAACCAGAAGAGAAGATCGAAGTCAGAGGCTTCGTTGGACAGTCAGAGTCAGAATTGAACAGCTGGGCATCACAGAACGGACTGTATACGAATAAATCTGATTCACAGTACAGCGATACGTATGCTGCGGGCACGATTATTTCCATGAGCCCGTCTTCAGGAAGCGTATCCAAAGGAAGTACGATCAGCTATGTAGTCAGCCTTGGCTCAAATCCATCGAATAATTCAGGTTCAGATAATTCGGGAAATACCAGTGATGGTTCTACAGATAACAGTCAGAGTGGAACAACAGGCGGTGACACAACCGGAAGCACTGGAACCGAAGGAAATCAATAAGAGATATGCAGGGAAAAATTATAAAAGGTATTGCCGGATTCTACTACGTTCATGTAGTAGAATCCGGTGTTTATGAATGTAAAGCAAAAGGCGTGTTCCGAAAAGAGAAGATCAAACCTCTGGTCGGAGATAATGTAGAGATAGAGATTCTGGATGAAACAGAAAAAAAAGGAAATATCGTAAAAATCCTTCCAAGAAAAAATGAACTAATCCGCCCGGCAGTAGCGAATATAGATCAGGCACTGGTGGTATTTGCCATCACAAAGCCGGATCCGCATTTTAATCTGCTGGACAGGTTTTTAGTTATGATGGAAAGTAAAGAGATTCCGGTTGTATTGTGCTTTAATAAAGAAGACATTGCAACAGATCCGCAGGTAAAAGAACTGGAAGATATATATGAAAAATGCGGCTATCCACTGGTATTTGTCAGCGCCAAAGAAGAACGTGGAATTGAAAAGATACGTGAACTTCTAAAAGGGAAGACAACCGCGATTGCAGGACCGTCCGGAGTAGGAAAGTCTTCTATTATCAATATACTCCAGCCGGAAGCGGAGATAGAGACCGGTGCGATCAGCACCAAGATTGAAAGAGGAAAGCATACAACAAGGCATTCAGAATTATTTGCAATTGATGAGAATTCTTACATCATGGACACACCGGGATTTAGTTCGTTATATGTAAACGACTATGAAAAAGAAGATCTGAAGTATCTGTTCCCGGAATTTTCCGAATACGAAGGACAGTGCAGATTCAATGGCTGTGACCATGTACATGAACCAGGCTGTGCAGTGAAACAGGCGCTGGAAGAAGGAAAAATCCACAACATTCGTTATCAGAATTATATAGAAATGTACGAGGAATTAAAAAACAAGAGGAGGTACTGATTGATGAACTATGTATTAGCACCGTCAATACTGGCGGCAGATTTCAAGGTTTTAGGTCAGGAAATGAAAAAAACGGAGGAAAATGGGGCAAAGTACATTCACTTTGATGTAATGGACGGAATGTTTGTACCAAGTATTTCATTCGGTATGCCTGTTCTGGCATCTATTCATGATGCAACAGAGCAGTTCATGGATGCGCATCTGATGGTACAGGAACCAATCCGCTATGTAGAAGCATTTCAGAAAGCAGGAGCAGATTCTGTTACAGTACATCTGGAAGCATGTGAAGACGTGAAAGCTACTTTGGATAAGATCCGTGAATGTGGCATGAAAGTTGGTATTTCAATCAATCCGGAGACAGACGCAAAAGAACTTGCACCGTATCTGGGCGAGGTAGACATGATCCTGGTGATGAGTGTACATCCTGGATTCGGCGGACAGAAATTCATTCCGGAATCACTGGATAAGATCCGTACAATCCGTACCATGCTGATTGAAAAAGGCCTTGAGACAGACATTCAGGTTGATGGTGGTATTTACGTAGACAATGTCAGAGAAGTACTGGACGCGGGTGCCAATGTGATTGTTGCCGGTTCTGCGGTGTTCAAAGGTGATGCAGGAGAAAATACTGCAAAATTCATGGAGATACTGAAAAACTATGAGTAAGAGAATTGTAATTATCAGCGGTGGGGAACTGAATGAGGAATTTGTATTATCTGTTCTGGCAGAAGAAGAAAAACAGTATGTGATCGGTGTAGACAGAGGGATGGAATTCCTTTATGCGCATCAGATCCTGCCGAATTATATCGTGGGAGATTTTGACAGCGTAAAAAAAGAAATTGGTGATTACTACCGCAATGAGACAAATGTACCGATCCGGGAATTTAATCCCGTAAAAGATGCATCAGATACAGAGATTGCAATCAGACTTGCGATGACACTCGGAGGAAAAGAGATACTGATCCTTGGTGCGACCGGAGGCCGTATCGATCATCTCTGGGCAAATGTACAGAGTCTTGCAATTCCGTTTAAAGCAGGAATAGATGCAGTCATCATGGACAGCCAGAATAAGATCCGACTGATCGGAGGCGGTGAGACGCACCTGAAAAAGGGAGAAACTTATGGCCCTTATTTTTCTGTTTTCCCACTGGGAGAAGAGGTCTTTGGCTTTAATATAAAAGGAGCCAAATATCCACTTACAAATCATACATTAACACCGTATGACAGCCTGTGTGTCAGCAACAAATTCTTAGAAGATGATGTAACCATCAGCTTTATGAATGGAATTGTAATCCTTATGGAGACGAAAGACAGATAAAAACTGTCATAAACTGTGGCATATATCTTACAGAAAGCAGTTTTTAGGCACACATTAATTTTCACAAGAGAATTTTGAGCAAAATATTCACAAAGAAGTCTTAACATGGTATAATATCAAATACTGTGTTAAGATTTTTTTGTCACATCTTCGAAGAAAGATGATAAGATACAGAGAATCATTTCTATGTATATAAAAGCATAGAAAGAAAATAGTTTAGAAAATCAATATTAATCAGGTTTTTTGTACCATATGTAATGGCGTGAAAATGGTGTAACCATTACTAGAAATCCCTGAAAAATAGGAGGAAATAAAAAAATGAAATTAGGTATTGTCGGATTACCAAATGTAGGGAAAAGTACTCTTTTTAATTCACTTACAAAGGCAGGAGCAGAATCAGCAAACTATCCATTCTGTACGATCGACCCGAACGTAGGTGTTGTAACTGTACCAGATGAGAGATTAAATGTACTGGGAGAGATGTATCATACAAAGAAGATTATCCCTGCAGCAATCGAGTTCGTTGATATCGCAGGACTTGTAAAAGGAGCATCCAAAGGAGAAGGACTTGGAAACCAGTTCCTTGCAAATATTCGTGAAGTAGATGCGATTGTACATGTAGTAAGATGTTTTGAAAACAGCAATATTGTACACGTAGATGGAAGTATCAATCCGCTCCGTGATATCGAGACAATTAACTTAGAGCTGATTTTCTCAGATCTTGAGATCCTGGAAAGAAGAATTTCCAAAGTTTCTAAAGTTGCAAGAAATGATAAATCTGCAGCAAAAGAACTTGCACTTCTGAATAAGATCAAAGCACATCTGGAAGACGGAAAGCTTGCGAAGACATTTGAAGATGTAGACGATGAGGAAGAACAGGCATGGCTGGAAAGCTACAATCTGCTGACATACAAGCCAGTTATCTATGCAGCAAATGTAGCAGAAGATGATCTGGCAGATGATGCAGCTAACAATGAAGGAGTACAGGCTGTTCGCGAATATGCCAAGGGAGAGCAGAGCGAAGTATTCGTAGTATGTGCAGAGATTGAAGCAGAGATTTCAGAGCTTGACGATGATGAGAAGAAGATGTTCTTAGAGGATCTTGGATTAGAAGAATCCGGTCTGGAGAAACTGATCAAAGCAAGTTATAAATTACTTGGTCTTATCAGCTACCTGACAGCCGGAGAGCCTGAAGTACGTGCATGGACAATCACAGAAGGAACAAAAGCACCACAGGCAGCAGGAAAGATCCACTCTGACTTTGAAAGAGGATTCATCCGTGCAGAGGTTGTATCTTATGACGATCTGATCGCATGCGGAAGCCACACAGCAGCCAAAGAAAAAGGTCTGATCCGTCTGGAAGGAAAAGACTATGTAGTAAAAGACGGAGATATCATGCTGTTCCGCTTTAATGTATAAGAAAACGGGGGCAGTATCATGCACAGAACGATTGATTTTCCCAATCTGGGAATTCATCTGAAATCTGTCGGAGATCATATTACGGTATTCGGATTTGATATTGCATATTATGGAATGATCATAGGCGTAGGAATCCTGGCCGGACTTATGATGGCCGTCATGGAAGCAAAGCGTACACATCAGAAAGTAGAAGACTATTATGATCTGGCAGTATATGGAGTCATTTTTTCCATCATAGGTGCCAGAGCTTATTACGTCATCTTTTCCTGGGATATGTATAAAGGAGATATCAAAAGCATCATTAACATCCGACAGGGCGGACTTGCCATTTACGGTGGTGTTATTACAGCAATCATCGTCGTATTCGTATTTGCAAAGATAAAGGGCTTATCCCCGTATCTGTTATTTGACACCGGTGGATTCGGCTTGATCACAGGTCAGATGATCGGAAGATGGGGCAACTTCTTCAACAGGGAAGCGTTTGGCGAATACACAGACGGTCTGTTCGCCATGCGCCTTCCGGTAGATGCAGTCAGAAGCTCAGACATCACCACCAAGATGTGGAACCACGCAGAGACCGTAAAAGGAGTCACCTATATCCAGGTACACCCTACCTACCTTTACGAATCCATGTGGTGCCTGATGGTCCTGATCATCATGCTTTTGTACCGCAAACATAAAAAATTCGACGGAGAAGTATTCCTGGTATATCTCCTGGGCTACGGCTTAGGAAGAGTCTGGATCGAAGGCTTAAGAACCGACCAGTTACTGCTTCCAAAAATCGGCTTCCCAGTATCACAGTTACTGGCCGGCACAATCGTAGTAGTATCAGCCATCCTGATTATAGTGGGTCGAAAAAAAGCAGCAGTCTCACAAAAAGCCACACCACAGAAAAAGTAAAATACCAACATCAATCCGGAGAAGCTACATCATAGAACCAAAAAAATACCAACAGTGACCCGGAGAATCCACACTATAAGCTTACGGCACCCATCCAGTAAGATTGCTATGTCATAGAAATCAAATTATAACGATAGCGTTATTGACCCAGCTGTTGCAAAACCAGCTTAACGCAGAAAAAGAACCCTATATATGTGAATAAGACAACATTGACCAACGGGAGCGTTGTCGTTTCACATATATAGGGTTCTTTTTCATCACAAACTTCAGGAATGCAACAGCGTCCTACAAAAGAACATATAAATTACTATTACTTATCAATCTTACTAAGTGCCGCCTCATCAGCCACAATCGTAACATCATTATGTAACTGAAGAATAGAAGCAGGAACCTCCGGAGTAATCGGTCCATATAACACTTCTTTTAAGATGTCAGCCTTATCTTCCCCACTTACAACAACCAGGATCTTCTTAGCCTGCATAATATTCTTAATACCCATCGTATAAGCCTGTCTTGGAACATCATCCTCAGATTCAAAGAAACGCTTATTAGCTTCGATTGTACTTTCAGTCAGATCCACACAATGTGTTTCTTTTTCAAAAGCAGCACCCGGCTCATTGAATCCGATGTGTCCATTATGACCAAGTCCAAGAAGCTGAAGATCGATACCGCCCTGGTTGCGGATGATCTCATTATATTCTTTACATGCTTTATCGGAATCTGCTTCCAGTCCGTTTGGAACAAAAGTACGTGTCTTATCGATATTGACATGGTCAAAAAGATTTGTATTCATAAAATATCTGTAGCTCTGGTCATTTTCAGGGCTGAGTCCCTTGTATTCATCAAGGTTCACACTCGTAACATGGGAAAAATCAAGATCTCCCTTATTATACCATTCGATCAGCTGTTTATAAGTTCCAACCGGTGAAGAACCAGTTGCAAGACCAAGTACACAGTTTGGTTTCATAATAATCTGTGCAGAAATAATATTTGCTGCTTTTCTACTCATATCCTGATAGTTTTTTGCTTTATAAAGTACCATAATTATCAACCTTTCTTATTATATGTTTTTTCTTTCTGAATATCAGTATATACATTGAAAATGAATTTTCAAGTAAAACTGCACAAGTTGAAAGTACTTTCAAAACTGGAAAGAAACAACCTGGAATTGTGCAATGTGCACAAAAACGAAGACTGCAAATAGTCTGAAATAGCGATGAAGATTGAAAAGAATGAAAGAATTTTCAAGAACGACAAAGACACTTGAAAATACAATCGAAGAAGAATATACTAATTGCAGAACGAAGGAGGGAACAAAATAATGAATCAGAAAGTTGAAAATCTGAAAGGAAAATTAATCGTATCATGTCAGGCATTACCGAATGAACCATTACATTCTTCATTCATTATGGGAAGAATGGCACTGGCTGCAAAGCAGGGGGGTGCAAGTGGAATTCGTGCAAATACAAAAGAAGATATCAAGGAAATCCAGTCACAGGTTGATCTTCCGATCATCGGAATCGTAAAAAGAGATTATGATGACAGCGATATCTACATTACACCAACAATGAAAGAAATCGAAGAGCTTATGGAAGTTAAGCCGGAGATCATCGCAATGGACGCTACTATTTCTAAGAGACCTGGTGGAAAGACACTGGATGAGTTCTTCAAAGAAGTAAAAGCAAAATATCCGGATCAGTTATTCATGGCAGACTGCTCTACAGTAGAAGAAGCACTGCATGCTGACGAACTTGGATTTGACTTCATCGGAACTACAATGGTTGGTTACACAGAGCAGAGCAAAGGCGATAAGATCGAGGCAAATGATTTCGAAATCTTAAGAAAGATTGTTGCAAAAGCAAAACACAGAGTGATTGCAGAAGGTAACATCAATACACCGGAAAAAGCAAAACATGTGATTGAGCTTGGTGCATACAGCGTTGTTGTTGGTTCTATCATCACAAGACCACAGCTGATCACAAAATCATTTGTAGAAGAAATGGAAAGATAATTCCGAAAGGATTTATAAAATATCACACATAATAACAAAAATAAATTCAATAAGAAAAGGAGAAAGAAACAATGAGAAATCTTGAAAAGTACAAAGGCGTAATCCCTGCATTCTATGCATGCTATGACAACGAAGGAAATGTAAGCCCGGAAGGCGTTCAGGCACTGACAAAATACTTTGTAGAAAAAGGTGTGAAAGGTGTATATGTGAACGGTTCATCAGGAGAATGTATCTACCAGAGCGTAGAAGACCGTAAGATCATCCTTGAGAACGTTATGAAAGCAGCAGAAGGAAAACTTACAGTAATCGCACACGTTGCATGCAACAACACAAAAGACAGCCAGGAGCTTGCAAGACATGCAGAAAGCCTTGGAGTTGATGCAATCGCAGCAATCCCACCGATCTACTTCCACCTGCCGGAGTATGCAATCGCTCAGTACTGGAATGACATCAGTGCAGCAGCACCAAACACAGACTTCGTAATCTACAACATTCCACAGCTTGCAGGAGTAGCTCTTACACAGGGACTTTTCGCAGAGATGAGAAAGAATCCTAACGTAATCGGTGTTAAGAACTCTTCTATGCCGGTACAGGATATCCAGATGTTCAAACAGGCAGCAGGCCCTGACTACATCATCTTCAACGGACCAGATGAGCAGTTCATGAGTGGACGTGTCATCGGAGCTGAAGGAGCAATCGGTGGTACATATGGAGTTATGCCGGAATTATATCTGAAATTAGACGAGTATGTAAGAGCCGGAAAGATGGAAGAAGCAAGAGAAATCCAGTATGCTTGTGATGAGATTATCTATAAGATGTGTTCTGCACACGGAAATATGTACGCAGTGATCAAAGCTATGTTAAAGATCAACGAAGGTCTGGAACTTGGCGGAGTAAGAGAGCCACTGCCAGCATTAGTAGAAGAAGACATGGCTATCGTTGAAGAAGCAGCTAAGATGGTTCGCGACGCAAAAGCTAAATATCTGTAAGATTATATAAAAAATACGTGAAAGAAAAATATCTGTAAGGAGAGAGACGATGCAAGGGTTTACCGTAGTAGATTTAGTTATTTTAGTAGTTTATCTTGCGGCTGTACTGTTCGCCGGCCTTCATTTCGCAAAGAAAGAAATGAAAGGAAAAGAGTATTTTAAAGGAGACGGAACTGTACCGTGGTGGGTAACTTCCGTATCGATTTTTGCAACACTGTTAAGTCCGATTTCATTCCTGTCATTAGCAGGAAACTCATACGCAGGAACATGGATCATGTGGTTCGCACAGCTTGGTATGCTGTTAGCTATCCCGATCACGATTAAATTCTTCCTGCCAATCTACAGCAAACTGGATATTGATACAGCATATCATTATCTGGAACTGAGATTCGGAAGCAAAGGACTTCGTGTACTTGGAGCTGTAATGTTCATCATTTACCAGATCGGACGTATGTCAATCATCATGTACCTTCCATGTATGGTACTTGGAAGTCTGACTGGAATCAGCGTAAACTTACTGATCATTATCATGGGTATCATTGCTATTATTTACTCATACACAGGAGGTCTGAAATCCGTACTTTGGACAGACTTCATCCAGGGATCTGTACTTCTGATCGGTGTTACATTTGCACTGATCTTCCTGTTAGCACACTTAGATGGTGGATTTGGAGCAATCGCACATGCACTGACAACAGAGCATAAGTTCCTTGCTGTAGATCAGCCGATCTTCAACCCTAACATTTTTAAAGACAGCGTATTCATCATGATCGTTGGTGCCGGATTCAATACAATGGCATCTTACGTATCAAGCCAGGATATTGTACAGCGTTTTACAACAACAACTGATACAAAGAAACTGAACAAAATGATGCTTGCAAACGGAGGATTATCAATCTTCATCGCAACAGTATTCTATCTGATTGGTACAGGATTATACGTATTCTATCAGCAGAATACACTTCCACCGGCAGCAGCTCAAGACCAGATCTTCGCATCTTACATCGCATTTGAGCTTCCGGTTGGTGTAACAGGACTTCTGTTAGCAGCTATTTATGCAGCAGCACAGTCTACACTTTCTACAGGTCTGAACTCTGTAGCATCAAGCTGGACACTGGATATCCAGGCAAGACTTTCTAAGAAAGAATTAAGCTTTGAGAAACAGACAAAGATCGGACAGTATGTATCTCTGATCGTTGGTATCTTCGCAATCGTAGTTGCTATGGTACTGGCTAACGGCGGAGTAAAATCTGCATACGAATGGTTCAATGGATTCATGGGACTGGTACTTGGTATCCTGATCGGAACATTTATCCTTGGAGCATTTACAAAGGTTGCCAATACATTTGGTGCAGTATGTGCATTCATCGTTGCATCAGGCGTAATGGTATACATCAAATACTTCGTACCTGCTGATCACGTATCAATTTGGTCATACTCAATCATTTCAATTGTAGTATCACTGGTAATTGGTATCCCGGCAAGTATCATCTGGAGAAAGGCAAAAGGAGACAATTCCGTACCTGCTCCTAACACAACCATTTACAAAAACTAAGAAGGAGTGACGATTTTCGTGATTTTTGGAAATATCAATAATTTATCAGAATTCCCATTCTTAGAAGAACAGGTAAAAGAGTGCTTTGAATATGCAAAGACACACGACCTTGCATCTTATGAAAAGGGAAGTCATGAAATCGATGGTGACAGACTGTTTGTCAATATCGTAGAATATACAACAACAACACCGGAAGAACGTTTCTGGGAAGCACATAAAAATTATCTGGACGTCCATGTAATGATCCATGGAAATGAACAGATCGATCTGAACTTCATTCAGAATATGGAATTAAAAGATTTTGTGGAAAAAGATGATTTTCTTCCGATGGATGGGGAAAAGAATTCTTCCGTAGTCCTGACAGATGGAGATTTCCTGATCTGTTATCCGAGTGACGGACACAGAACAGCGGTTCAGGTTCAGGAGCCGGAAGCCATCAAAAAGGCAATATTTAAAGTAAAGATCTAATCAGAAAAGTCGAGGGCAAACCATAAAAGAACGGTTTGCCCTTTTCTGGTTGAGCGAGTATAATGAAGGAAAGTGAAAGAGGAAAATCAGACATGAAAAAATATATCAGTATTGATATCGGCGGCACAGCCATCAAATATGGTATTGTGAGCGAAGATGCAGAAGTATTGTTAAAGAAAGAAATGAAGACAGAAGCGCAGAAAGGCGGACCGGCGATCCTTGATAAAGTCATCGGTATCGTAGAAGCATTAAAAGAAGAGGCAGACACAGGTGTGTGTATTTCTACAGCCGGTATGGTTGACATTGAGAAAGGGGAAATCTTCTATTCGGCACCGCTGATCCCGAACTATATCGGAACGGCATTCAAAAAGACGGTAGAAGAACGATTCGGAATTCCATGTGAAGTGGAAAATGATGTGAATTGTGCGGGACTTGCTGAGTACAAAGCAGGAGCGGCGGCAGGAAGTAAGGCAGCTGTGATGCTGACGATCGGAACCGGAATCGGCGGCTGTATTTTGCTGAATGGTGAGGTGTTCCACGGATTCAGTAACAGCGCATGTGAAGTCGGATATATGCATATGGATGACAGCGATTTCCAGACACTCGGAGCAGCCAGTATCTTGACGAAGAAGGTTGCTGCATGGAAGGGAGAACCGGCAGAAAACTGGAGCGGATATCACATTTTTGAAGAGGCAAAAAAAGGTGATACGATCTGTAACCGTGCAATTGACGAGATGGTGGATGTACTTGGGAAAGGTATTGCCAATATCTGCTATGTAGTGAATCCGGAAGTTGTCGTACTTGGCGGCGGAATCATGGCGCAGGAAGCATTCTTGAAGGACAAGATTGAAAAAGCAGTGGAAAAATACCTGGTGTCCAGCATGTGGGAGCATACAAGTATCGCATTTGCCAAAAACCAGAACAATGCCGGTATGTTAGGCGCATTCTACCATTTCCAGGGAAGACATGCATAGTCTGGAGTTATAAAATAAAGAAACAGGAATAGTAAGATATGGAATATTATGTAAAATCAGTCGTTCCGATCATAGAATCAAATTATGATAAATTTACGACAGTGGAAAGGAATATCGCAGATTTTTTTATACAGAACAGAAAGAAAGTGGATTTTTCATCAAAATCCATTTCCGAAAGACTCTTCGTATCAGAAGCATCGTTATCCAGATTTGCAAAAAAATGTGGGTATCGCGGATACAGGGAATTCATCTATCAGTATGAAGAGACATTTGTAGAAAAGCAGGAATCCATTACCGGTAATACGCGAATGATCCTGAATGCGTATCAGGAACTTCTGAATAAGACTTACAGTCTGGTGGATGAGGCGCAGATTGCAAGGATCAGCAGATATCTGAATCAGGCGGAGCGTGTGTTCGTGTGCGGAACCGGAAGTTCCGGTCTGGCAGCAAGAGAGATGGAACTGCGTTTTATGCGAATCGGTGTGGATATTGATTCGCTGGTAGAAAGAGATATGATGCGTATGCAGGCGGTATTCCAGGACAGAAGAAGCCTCGTATTCGGAATCAGTATCAGCGGATCCAAGGAAGAGGTCTTGTTTCTGTTAAAAGAAGCATATCGGAAAGGTGCGAAAACGATTCTTTTTACGGCGAACAACCGGGGTGGCTTTGAGCAGTTCTGCACAGAAGTTGTTCTGATTCCATCACTCAGACACCTGAATCATGGGAATGTAATCTCACCGCAGTTCCCGATTCTGGTCATGCTTGATATTATCTATTCTTACTATGTGGAACAGGATAAATATGAAAAAGAAGTTCTGCATGATAATACACTGCGTGCACTGGAAGAAGGAGAAGGGATGCACAGGAGTTTTTAGAATGCTAAGAGGTATGTTTGGAAAAAATAAAATGGAGGATATATAAAATGATAATCAAAAATGTAATTGTCTATACAGAAGACAAAAAATTTACAGCAGGCGGCATTGTTGTTCACGATGACAAGATCGAAAGCATTTACACGACAGAAAACGTACCGGATATGCCGGGGGAAGAAGTCATTGACGGACAGGGTGCATACGCAATTCCGGGACTGATCGATCTGCATTTCCACGGGTGTATGGGAGATGATTTCTGTGATAACAGCAAAGAGGCTATTGAAAATATTGCAAAATATGAGGCTTCTGTGGGTGTTACGACAATCGCACCGGCAACTATGACACTTCCGGTAGAAGAACTGGAAGACATCTTAAGGACTGCGGCAGAATACAAAAAAGAACAGAATCCGAAGGGAGCGGATCTTGTAGGCGTGAACATGGAAGGTCCATTCATCAGCCCGGTGAAAAAGGGTGCACAGGATGAAAGAAACATCATGCCTTGTGATACGGCCACTTGCCAGAGATTTCTTGACGCATCCGAGGGACTGGTAAAATTTGTCGGACTTGCACCGGAAGAAAGTGAAGAAGCGGTTGCATTTGTGGAAGAAATGAAAGATAAAGTGAATATTTCTCTTGCACATACCAATGCGGACTATGCGCATGCAAAAGCAGCATTTGATGCAGGTGCAAATCATGCCGTACATCTCTTTAATGCGATGCCGGCATTCACACACCGCGAACCGGGTGTTGTAGGAGCAGTGTCCGACAGTGAACATGTAATGGCAGAGATTATCTGTGACGGTGTACATATCCACCCATCGATGGTGAGGGCAGCGTTCAAGATGATGGGTGCAGACCGCATGATCCTGATCAGCGACAGTATGCGTGCGACCGGAATGCCGGACGGACAGTATACACTTGGAGGACTGGATGTAAAAGTAGTCGGAAATCATGCAACACTGGTATCCGACGGAGCACTTGCCGGTTCTGTAACAAACCTTGCCGACTGTATGCGTACCGTTGTAAAACAGATGGAGATTCCGCTTGAGACGGCTATAGCATGTGCAACCATCAATCCGGCCAAGAGTCTTGGAATCGAAGATACTTATGGTTCTATTGCACCTGGAAAAAAAGCGAATATCGTATTATTGGACGAGAACCTGGATCTTAAAATGGTAATTAAGGATGGCCGGGAGCTATAATAGAATTCGTGGATTTGCATTAACGTATGTAATCGAATACGGAAAATAGACAGGAAAAATGAAGAAAATTATATTTTTAGGTGACAGCATTACAGACGCAGAGCACTGCTTTTCTGAAAATCCGCTGGGGAACGCTTATGTGGATATGGTGGATAAAAAGCTGAATCACAGTACCGGCAGAGGGAAAAAGTATGACATTGTAAACTGTGGACATGACGGTTTCACAATCCAGGGGGTAAAGCGTATGTTAGAGCATGACTGCATTTTAAGACAGCCGGATATTGTGAGCCTGCTGATCGGATGTAATGATGTCGGAGTCATGATGAATACAGGAAAAAGTCTGGAAGAACAGGAATTTGAAGCAGGCTATGAATCCGTTCTAAGAGAACTTACGGAGAGAACCCGTGCAAGAATTATCTGTATGGCACCATTTATCTTTCCTTATCCAAGAAAGTATGCGAACTGGATTCCGGGAATCAGACAGGCAGAAGCAATTGAGAAAAGAATTGCAGAAAGATATCATGTGGAATTTCTGGAATTACAGGATCTTATGATATTGGCAGCAGGAAGAGCCGGATATGAAAATATCACGACAGATGGTATTCATCTGACGGAAGATGGAAATGAAATTATTGCAGGAGCATGGCTGCAATGTTTTGAAAAAATAAAAGATGAAGATTGAAAATCGTCTTGACAAAATACTCTAAATCAGTTAGTCTTTAACACAGACAGAAAAAATAATATACAGATATCACAAAGGCTTAGAAAAGAAGAAGTAGTGATCCACACACCCATACAGAAAGCTGCCGGTTGATGAGAGGCGCATGAAAGAGTGAAGAATGAATACATCTTGGAGCTGCACACCGAAACGGATGAAAACGTGGAATATTAATTTCACAGGTATTTCCGGAAGTAGGCTGTGACGTCAGGCACACGTTATCGTGCAAAGGTCTGTGAACACGCAGACTGAATGAGACTGAAAGCGTAAGCAATCAGTAAAATAAGGTGGTACCACGGTTAATATCGTCCTTATCCAATGTAATGTTGGGTAAGGATTTTTTGCATTTACCGGGGAATAACAGGAAAGGCTTTTAAGAAAAGTGAGAAATCTGTAAATGATCAATCATAATAATAAAAAGGAGAATCTTAAAATGGGAATTTATGAAGAACTCGTTGCAAGAGGCCTGATCGCACAGGTAACAGACGAAGACAGGATCAAAGACTTGGTCAACAATGGAAAGGCTACATTCTACATCGGATTTGACCCGACAGCAGACAGCCTGCACGTAGGACATTTCATGGCACTGTGCCTGATGAAACGTCTGCAGGAAGCAGGAAACAAACCAATCGCTCTGATCGGCGGAGGAACAGCTATGATCGGTGATCCATCCGGAAGAACAGATATGCGTCAGATGATGACACCGGAGACAATCCAGCACAACTGTGACTGCTTTAAGAAACAGATGAGCCGTTTCATCGATTTCTCAGATGGAAAAGCACTGATGGTTAATAACGCTGACTGGCTGATGGGACTGAACTATATCGAAGTATTACGTGAAGTCGGAGCACATTTCTCCGTTAACCGTATGCTGACAGCAGAGTGCTACAAGCAGAGAATGGAAAAAGGACTCAGCTTCCTTGAGTTCAACTACATGATCATGCAGGCATATGACTTCTATGAGTTATACCAGAAATACGGATGTAACCTTGAGTTTGGCGGGGACGACCAGTGGAGCAACATGCTTGCAGGTACAGAGCTGATCCGTCGTAAGCTTGGAAAAGACGCTTCTGCCATGACGATCACACTGCTTCTGAACTCAGAAGGTAAGAAGATGGGTAAGACACAGAGTGGTGCTGTATGGCTTGATCCGAACAAGACATCCCCATTCGAATTCTATCAGTACTGGAGAAATGTCGCAGATGCAGATGTATTAAAATGTATCCGTATGCTGACATTCCTTCCATTAGAAGAGATCGACAAGATGGACAGCTGGGAAGGAGCACAGCTTAACACAGCAAAAGAGATCCTTGCATTCGAACTTACAAAACTGGTTCACGGTGAAGAAGAAGCTCAGAAAGCACAGGAGGCAGCAAAAGCATTATTCTCAACAGGTGCAGCAGCAGATATGCCAAAGACAGAACTGACAGAAGAAGACCTTACAGACGGCAATATCGATATCCTGACGATGTTAGTAAAATCAGGACTGACAGCTTCCAAGTCAGAAGCACGCCGTGCAGTACAGCAGGGCGGAGTATCTGTAGATGGTGAGAAGGTTACAGATGTATTCCAGACATTTGCAGGAGAAGCATTAAGCGGAGACGGTGTAGTCCTGAAAAAGGGTAAGAAAAACTTCCGCAAAGTGTTAGTAAAGTAGTATAATTATAAAAGAATATAGTAAAAATGCAGGCAGTGAATATTCACTGTCTGTAATTCTAAAAGAAAGACGATAAGGAGAATGTGAAAATGGCATTTAAAGAAGTAGCAATTGAAAGCCTGGAATTCAACCCGTTTACAAAGATTTCCAAAGAATGGATGCTGGTAACAGCAGGAGACGAGAAAAAGAGTAACACTATGACGGCAAGCTGGGGCGGTGTCGGAATCATGTGGGGAAAGAATATTGCAACGGCATATATCCGCCCACAGAGATATACGAAGAAATTCATGGATGAGACAGGTATGTACACACTTTCTTTCCTTTCGGAAGATTACAGAAAAGCACTGAGTGTATGCGGTTCTGTATCAGGAAAAGATGTAGAAGATAAATGGAAAGAAGCAGGACTTCATCCATATGCAGTAGACGGAACAACAGCAGTTGAAGAAGCAGACCTGATCTTCGTATGTAAGACACAGTATACACAGGATATGAAACCAGAATGTTTCGATGTTAAGGAAAATGATGAGAAATGGTATCCGGATAAGGATTATCATACGATGTATATGGGAGAAATCGTGAAAGTATTGAAGAAGTGCGAGTAATATTTCTATTTAATTTATCATGTCGGCTATCACCGATCGGAATAAACAAAGTAATCAATGCCGCATATCCAAGATAAGCATAGCCCTGTTTTACAACAGCCATCAGACCGAACTGGGCGATCGCAAATGCAGCAGCAGATGCAGTTCCGATCATGATAAGATAACAGATCTCATAAAGGTTGGACATGATGTGGCGTGTCTTACCGTAAAGGCTGTCTGAAAAGTTTGATAGATTTGTATAAGGCAATCATGCGCGGTCCGACGAATTCTTCAAGAAATTCCAGTCGTCCGTTACCGATTCCGTGTTCACCGGATAACTGTCCTCCAAGTTCTTTTGAAAGGGCATATAATTCAGTCAGGCTGGCATGTGTTGCTTCTTTCCATTCTTCGTCACTCATCTCAGGTCCGCGGAGCATCTCGGTGTGGATATTACCATCACCGCAGTGACCGCAAGGTTCTACACGGATTCCATGTGAAGTGGCAATCTTTTTCGCAGCTTTTACATATTCGGCGATACGTGCCCTTGGAACTACTACGTCGCATTCTTCCTGTGAAACAGAATCTGCTTTCATACCTTCCAGGATAGCACCACGTACGCTCCATACAGCGCCGGCACGTTCCGGAGTTCCTGCGATACAGCAGTCCAGTGCTCCGTTGGCAAGGACGCTCAAAGAGCTTGCAAAGAAACGGGCGCATCAATCCCAAGCCACCAAGAAATCCCGGCAGAAAATGTATGAGGAAGCCGCCA
>NZ_CAKRAH010000012.1 GCF_934294775.1 uncultured Dorea sp. | reverse complement strand
AGCCACTTTGTTAATGTGCTGTATCCGATGCCAAGATTTTCTGCACATCCACGTACACCAAGATCTTTATGATCCTCGTAGTACTGGACTGCATCAAGTTTAAATTGTTTGTCATGTTGCTTTGCCATATGAGATCCTCCTTCAGCATGCCTCTATTGTATCATGCTTATGTGTATTTGGAATTTCTCATTTTGGCTTGTACTATTTATATTCTAGCACCAAGAGTTGTTTTTACAAAGATAAGGTTACGTGCTCGGGGCACACTTATTTGTGCTTGAAAAAGCATTCTACACATATAAAAATACGGTCATCCGATGGAACGGACAGCCCACTCACCTCCCCGTGATTTGTAGTATACTGAATATCCCTATGGAAACAATTATAAAAAGATAGCTGCAATAAGCCAACGTTTTTTCATGACGTTTTGTGCCTTGAGCAGCGCGAAAGGAATGGATATAAAAATGAAATTATTGGCAAAAGTGAGTGCTTTTGAGGAATGCGAAAATATAAAAACAATTTTATTATCACAAAAAATAACATATCGGATAGAGGTTAGAAATAAAAATAATATGTTTAAATTTGTAACATTGCTATTTATAACAGGATCAGGAGATTTTGGATTTAGAGAAAATGAAGGAAAAATGTATTATATTTTTGTGGAAAATAAGGATTACCAAAAAGCAACAAAAGCGTTAAGGCAATATAGTACTCCTGATAGTTAGAGTGGATATAGGTCTGGTGACAGTCTTTGTGATATTCGGGATTATTTTTAGGACAACGAGGAGGAGAAAAAGTGAACATTCATAAAAAAATGAAAGCGTTAAAAAGAAATGCTATATTGCTATTACTATATGATTTGCTGGTGCTATGTATGGCATTTGTTTTGGAAAACAGGAATCAACTGGCTGCAGCATCTGCCATATTAGGAGTGCTGGTGGCATATATTGTGGTTGGAATATGGTGGGTGAGCCGTAAGCTCTAATGTGCTAACGCTCTCCACACACATCCAGAAACTCCTGCACCAGCGGCACTGGTTTCTTTCCTTTCGCCCAGATCAGAAGAATCTTGGTTACAAGATCCGGCTCATCCAGTTCTTGTATACAAAGTCCGTCACACAAGCTTGCCATAGACTGAGGGAAGATGGCAGTCGCAAGATTTTCCTTCGCCCACAGCATGGCACCTCTGGGATCATCGCAGACACAAAAGATATCCGGATTCATATTCTGAGAATGAAAAGTATTCATAATCAGTTCTTCGTATCTTCGGTATAAGATTAATGGTCTGTGTAGAAGATCAGCGAGTTTTAAGGAAGAGGCAGTATTTTCTGGCGCAGATACCGCGATCATCGGCTCGGAACACAATTCCATATAAGACACCTCGTCAAGACGCAGTGGTGTTCTGGCAACGGAGATATCGATGATCCCGTCCAGAAGATACTGATAAAGCGAATAAGTGATCCCGTCGTGAACTTCAAAGTTCACGTCGGGATTTTTTTTCGAAAACTGGGAAATATAAGGCATGATGGTATCTACCGTTGTCGGGGTCAGGCCGATACGTAAGATACGTTTTTTCCCGGTTTTGGAGACTTCCAGTTCGGTAGATCTGGCGTATTCCAGCAGATTACCGGAGCGGTCGTAGAGAAGCTTGCCGGCTTCAGTCAGAGTAACGCCCTTGCTGGTGCGGTCGAAAAGTTTTACATTTAATTCATTTTCCAGCTGACGGATCTGGTAGCTGAGAGGTGGCTGGGACATGTTTAAGTGTCTTGCTGCTTCGTTGATGCTGCCGGTAGATGCGATTTCGCGGAAATATTCTAATTGTCTGAGTTCCATAGGGATTACCTGCCTTATATATTTTTTATATTGAAAAGCTATAAAAACAATATTATTCATATCAATGATAACGGACTATAATAAAACAGTCAAGGGACATTATAATAAGTAGATAACGAATAAAGAAATCTGAATATTATAAAGATTCATAGTGTGATATTCAGATATAAACAGATATCATTTATTAGTTATCGGATAGAAAAAGGAATGGAGTGAAAATAATGAAGCGTCTTGAAAAGTTTCTGAGACCTTACCGCAAGGAAAGTATTCTGGCACCGCTTTTTAAGCTGTTAGAAGTTGTGTTCGACCTGATGGTTCCGGTTGTGGTAGCTCAGATTATTGATGTGGGTGTTGCGAAGAACGATCATGGATATATCGTGCAGATGTTCTTTGTATTACTGCTTATGGCAGCAGTTGGACTTTTATGCAGTTTTACCGCCCAGTTTTTTGCCGCGAAAGCAAGTGTCGGATTTGCGACAAGCGTCAGACAGGCAATGTTCGATCATATCCAGAGTCTCTCATTTTCAGAGCTGGATGTGCTTGGAACGGATACACTGATCACCAGACTTACAGATGATGTAAACCAGGTGCAAAATGGTATCAATATGGGACTTAGGTTATTACTTAGAAGTCCGTTTGTCGTAATCGGAGCCATGGTGATGGCATTTACGATTAATGTGCGCTGTGCACTGATCTTCGTAGTGACGGTACCGATCCTGTTTGTGGTTGTATTTTCCATTATGTTGATCAGTATTCCGCTGTTTAAGAAAGTGCAGGCCGGACTTGACCGTGTGACGGGACTTACAAGAGAGAACCTGACCGGTGTCCGTGTCATCCGTGCATTCTGCAGGGAAGAACAGTCAGTGGATGAATTCGAAGAAGGCAACAAAGAACTGACCAGACTGAATGAATTTGTAGGAAGAATCTCAGCGTTACTGAATCCGGTTACGTATGTACTGATCAATGGGGCAACCGTACTTCTGATCGCACGTGCCGGTGTGCAGGTGAATATTGGCAATCTTCAGCAGGGACAGGTAGTAGCGTTATATAACTACATGGCGCAGATTATCGTAGAGCTGATCAAATTAGCATCGCTGATTATTACACTGAATAAATCTATGGCGTGTGCAGACCGTGTGGCTGGTATTCTGGATGTGAAGTCTAGTATGGAATATAAAGCAGTGGCTGGAAATAAAGATGCCAAAATTGCAGAGAATGCAGAAAATGCAGAAAATGCTCAGATGAAGGATGACCAAACAAAAGGTGTGACGGACGGCGGGAATGATAAAATAGATAACAATCTGGCAGTCGAATTCAACCATGTTACATTTACTTACGAAGGCGCCGGAGCATCAAGTTTATCTGATATTACGTTCCAGGCTAAGAAAGGCCAGACGATCGGAATCATCGGAGGAACGGGAAGTGGTAAGAGTACACTTGTAAGCCTGATCCCAAGATTCTATGATCCACAGGAAGGAACGGTGACGGTGAATGGTATTCCTGCCAAAGATTATCCGCAGGGGGAGCTGTGCCGGAAAATCGGTGTAGTCCAGCAGCGGGCAGTCCTTTTCAAAGGAACAATCCGCGAGAACCTGAAGTGGGGAAATGACCACGCAACAGATGAGGAACTGTGGGATGCAATCACAATCGCACAGGCGAAAGATGTAGTAGAATCAAAAGACGGCAAGCTTGATTTTGAGGTGGAACAGAATGGACGTAACCTTTCCGGAGGACAAAAACAACGTCTGACGATTGCCCGCGCACTGGTTGGACATCCGGAAATCCTGATCCTGGATGACAGCTTAAGCGCACTGGATTTTGCAACAGATGCAGCACTTCGTAAAGCAATTGCAGGTCTGGAGGGAGATGTGACTACATTCCTCGTATCCCAGAGAATCTCGGGTATCCGTCAGGCAGACAAGATCCTGGTTATGGATAATGGATCACTGGCAGGCCAGGGAACACACGAAGAACTGATGGAATCCTGTGAGACATACCAGGAAATCTATTATTCACAGTTCCCGGAAGAACGCCCGGTTACAGACAAGTCTTCAGAGGAAGCCGGAAAAGCTTTGGATAAAGCGGATAAACTGACAGAGAAGACAGAGAAAGGAGCGGCAGAGTAATGAAGAAGTTATTAAAGCTCATAGGAAAATATAAGATTTTTCTGGTATTCAGTGTAGTCTTTGCTGCAATCTCTGTAATACTTCAGTTATATGTGCCGGTTTTATTCGGAGATGCAATCGATGAAGTAGTTGCGGCACATGAGGTTAACTTTGATGGTATGTGGTATTATCTGAAGCAGATTGTGATATTCATTGTGATATCAGCACTTGCTACATGGCTTATGAACCTGTTAAATAATCGCATGACCTACAGAATCGTGCAGGATATCCGTTCGCAGGCAATCAGACATATCCAGGTACTTCCATTATCTTATCTGGACCAGCACAGCACCGGAGATATCGTAAGCCGTGTCATTGCAGATACAGATATTTTATCCGATGGTCTGTTACTTGGATTTACACAGTTATTTTCCGGAATTGTGACGATCGTGGTAACGTTGATCTTCATGTTTTCAAAAAATGTATGGGTAACGTTACTGGTAATCGTGCTGACTCCATTTAGCTTTGTAGTTGCAAAATTCATTTCATCCAGATCCTATACGATGTTCAGAAAGCAGAGTGAGACAAGAGGTCGTCAGACAGCATTGATTGAGGAAATGATCGGCGGACAGAAAGTAGTCAAAGCATTTGGCTATGAGAAAGAGTCTTCCAGAAGATTCGATGAGATCAACAAAGAACTGCAGACATACAGCCAGAAAGCGGTATTCTACAGCAGTTTAACAAACCCGTCCACACGATTCGTCAATAATATCATTTATGCAGGAGTAGCACTTCTTGGAGCATTTTTAATTCCGGGAGGAACACTGACCGTTGGTGGTCTGTCTGTACTGTTATCTTATGCGAACCAGTATATGAAGCCGTTCAACGATATCAGTTCTGTGGTCACAGAGATGCAGAATGCGCTTGCATGTGCGGATCGTATCTTTGATCTGTTAGAGCAGAAAGAAGAAACACCGGATACGGAAGGCACGCTGGTTGATGTAAGTGGAAATGTGGCAATCGAAAATGTAGCATTCAGTTATGACAAAGACAAGAAACTGATTGAAGATTTTGATCTGGATGTAAAACCAGGTATGCGGATTGCAATTGTTGGTCCGACCGGATGTGGCAAGACAACATTTATCAATCTGTTGATGCGGTTCTACGATGTAGATGGCGGTAAGATTATGGTAGATGGGAAGGACATCCGTGACGTATCCAGACATGCGCTTAGAAGCAGTTTTGGCATGGTATTGCAGGATACGTGGATCAAGAGTGGAACGGTGAGAGATAACATTTGCTTTGGAAAACCGGATGCAACGGATGAAGAGATCATCCGTGCGGCAAAAGAAGCAAGAAGCTGGGAGTTCATCCGCAGACTTCCAAAAGGACTAGATACAGTGCTTCATGAAGACAGTATCAGTCAGGGGCAGAAACAGCTTCTTTGTATCACAAGGGTAATGCTCTGTCTGCCGCCAATGCTGATCTTAGATGAGGCGACATCAAGCATTGATACACGTACGGAACTTCAGGTACAGGAAGCATTTGATAAGCTGATGAAGGGAAGGACAAGCTTTATCGTAGCCCACAGACTGTCTACGATACGTAATGCCTCGTTGATTCTTGTTATGAAAGACGGCAAGATCATCGAACAGGGTAATCATGAAGAATTGCTGAAAAAAGGTGGCTTCTATCATAAGTTATATCACAGCCAGTTTGAAAATTAATATGAAAAGGGGACGGGGTATTTTTAAAAAACCTCCGTCCCTTTTTTAAAATGTCCTGTCCCTTTTTAAAAAACCTCCGTCCCCTTCGTTTATTTATCTGCTATAATAACAGGTAGTTAGAAGTAAAAAAGGGAGTAAGTTTATATGACAATCAAAGAAATTGCAAAGCTGGCAGGCGTATCCAGTGCCGCAGTATCAAGATATCTGAATGGCGGTTATGTCAGTGATGAGAAGAAAGAACAGATCAGGAAGGTTATCGAAGAGACCGGATATCAGCCGTCAGCCCAGGCCAGAATGCTGCGTACGAAAAAAGCATGCCTGGTGGGAGTCGTTGTCCCGAAGATCAATTCAGAATCTATCAGCCGTATTACAGCAGGTGTGGAGCAGGTCCTTTCAGAGAGAAATTATCAGATGCTGCTTGCAGGAACGGACAATACACCGGCAAAAGAAATCGAGTATATGCGTCTGTTTGAGAACTATCCGGTAGACGGAATTATCCTTGTAGGTACAATGATCACTGCAGAGCACAGAAGATTCCTGAAAGAATCCAAGGTACCGGTAGTGGTGATCGGGCAGCACACAAAATTTGCAAACTGTATCTACCATGATGATTATGGTGCAGGAGAAGCCATGGGACGTGCGGTAGCAGCCAAAAGCAAAAAAGAGATTGCTTATATCGGAGTATCCAGAGAAGATAAGGCAGCAGGAGCAGCAAGAGAAGACGGGTTCCGCGCCGGACTTAAGTCGATGGGAAAAGAACTGAAGGAAGAAAATTATAAAGTATCAGAGTTCACAACAGAGTCCGGGTATGAAAAAGTACTGGAATTATTAAATGAAAAACATGACATCGATATCATATCGTGTGCCACAGATACGATTGCTGCAGGTGCGATAGAAGCTATTCATGCTTATGTGGGAAGCCAGATCCCGAAAAATGTAGAAGATACAGGCTCCAGATTCCGTTATATATTGGAAAATACATCGATCCAGGTAACCGGATTTGGAGATAATCAGCTTTTAAAAGCCGTAACAGGCGGAATTCCGACGGTGCATTTTGGCTATAAGACCAGCGGAATCAGAGGTGCAGAACTTCTGTTGGATGTAATAGAACGTGGGGAAAATATACCGGTAGAGGTGAAATTGGGATATAGATTAGCGGAAATTGCCGAACCAGAGGAAAACATAGAAGATATGGTTATCGATTAAAAGCAAAAAAGTCAGGTATCAACACAAGACGAAGATATTAAAATGTATCATTCATGGATGAATAACTCCAAAATCGGTCAAAAACATCGGAAATCGTGCAAAACGCACAAAAATGAATATGAAAAATCAGTAAAAATGCCATCTTTACAAATGGCATTTTTTTTCTTATCATTAAATCAAGAAATGTGAAAACGATTACATATAAAACGCATGAAAAGGGAAGGAGAGTTATTATGGATTACAGAAAGATCGCACAGGAAATTTTGAATCATGTCGGTGGAAGTAAGAACATTGCATCTGCAGCACACTGTGCAACGAGACTAGTAGCAGACGACACAGCAAAAGCAGAAGAAAAAGAAGTAGAAGACAAGACAGAAACAACAGCAGATGATACAGAAGAAGTAGCAGAAGAGGCATTAACAAGCCCGGTAAATGGAACACAGATTCCATTAGGAGAAGTAAAAGACGAGACATTTGCATCCGAGATGCTTGGAGCAACCGTAGCAGTAGAGCCTGCAGATGGTAAGATCGTAGCACCATGTGACGGAGAGGTCTCTAACATATTTGAAACCGGTCATGCCGTATGTATTACAACAAAAGCAGGCGGGGAACTTCTGATCCATATCGGTATCGATACCGTGAAGATGGACGGAAAAGGATTTACCAAGAAAGTATCTGATGGAGATAAAGTACATGCAGGAGATGTCCTGGTAGAAGCAGATCTTGATGAGATTAAGAAGGCAGGATATCAGACAACAACCATGATGATCCTGACGAACACAGATGACTTTGGAAATGTAACAAAGGCAGAACCTGCTGAAGTTAAGACAACAAGCAAAGTAATGACACTTGCAAAATAATAGTACGATATGGGGCCGAAAGTAATATAAACTTCCAGCCCCATAACTATAAGAAGATGTAAGGATTTGGGGATTGCGGGAAATGCATAGCAATGGAGTAATCCAGGTACATCACAAGGTACAAAAGCAGCATAAAAATAACATAATAAAATAGATGGAGACGATAGGATTATGAACGCATTAACAAGAGATCTGGTAAAATTAGTAGATATAGCAGAGAAGAATCAGAAGGCAAAAGAAGAATTATCCGCATCAGATAGAAAGTTCCGCGAAAAACTACATCTGATGCCGCCGGTTGGCTGGCTGAACGATCCAAACGGACTCTGTCAGTTTCAGGGAATCTATCATGCATTCTTCCAGTATTCCCCATTCAACCCGGAAGGCGGCGTAAAGATGTGGGGGCATTACACCAGTACGAATATGATCGACTGGGAGTATCAGGGCAATGCACTTTATCCTGACCAGCCATTTGACTGCCACGGGGTATATTCCGGATCCGCATTTATCGAAGATGGGAAAATGTATCTGTATTATACAGGAAATGTCAAATTAGAAGACGGGGATTACGATTACATCAGAAACGGACGTGAGGGCAACACTGTTCTTGTAGTGACAGAAGACGGTAAGACATTTGGAAACAAAAAAGAATTGATGAGAAATTCAGACTATCCGGACAATCTGACCTGTCATGTAAGGGATCCAAAAGTATGGAAAGAAAATGATACCTATTATATGGTACAGGGTGCAAGAACCAATGAAGATGTAGGACAGGTGCTTGTGTTTGAGTCTGAGGATAAAGTAAACTGGAAGTTCAAAAGCCGCGTAGAATCCGAAAAACCATTTGGTTATATGTGGGAGTGCCCGGATTATTTTGAAATTGGAGATAAAAAGATTCTTTCTACATCTGTACAGGGACTAGAAGGCGGCGTGTGGAATGACCGAAATGTATATCAGTCCGGATATTTTGAAGTAGAAGGAGACATTCTCGGAGAATATAAGTTGTCGGATTATTACTTATGGGATTACGGATTTGATTATTATGCACCACAGAGCTTTGAGACTGAGGATGGAAGAAGAATTCACATAAGCTGGATGGGAATGCCGGACTGCGAAGAATATACGAATCCGACGATCCAGACAGGATGGCAGCACTGCTTTACATTTCCACGTGAAATCTTCGAAAAAGACGGTAAGATCTGCCAGCGTCCGGTAAGAGAACTGGAAGAAAAGAAGAATCTGGTAAGTGAAGGCAAAGATATGCTGAGTGTAGACGGCTATGCAGTATACGAGATGGATATAAAGAACATATCCGGTAACCAGTTCAAAGTTATACTTTCGGATGAACTGATTCTGGATTACAAAGATGGGAAGTTCCAGATGCATTTTACAAGCCGGGAGAAGACTTCGGTATCTGCCGGAAGAAGCTTAAGATATGTAGAAGTTAAAGAAGTAAAGAATCTGAAGATCCTGGCAGATGCATCTTCGGTAGAAGTATTTGTAAATGACGGAGAGTATGTATTCTCCACAAGATACTATCCGGAAGAGTATAAAGTGCAGGCAGAAGCAAACGGGGCACAGATTACATTCGCAAGTATTTCGTAAGATTATATAAAAACATCACTATATGACGCCTGAAGAATTCCGGGAGAGGAACGAATAAGCGGATATAGTGATGTTTTTTTATATCATTATGTGTTCGGAAGAAGATGCTGGTGACAGATTCTCTGTATAATGGTTCAACATTTACAGAGAACATTTTCAGACACACGGATGTAACATATACAGATATTTCTCAAAATTAACGCCTTCATTCACGGGTACATCTTCTGAAACAGAATCAATCAAAGCTTTTTCAAGAAATCGTCCGGCAATGTGTATGATCTCCGAAAGTTCCTGTCCACGGGCAAGTCCGCCGGTAATGCAGGAAGCAAACAGATCCCCGGTTCCGGAATAACTGCCTTTGCAGCACGGGAAGGCAGAAAGAACAGGCGGCACATAAGTATCTGCATCCGTATGATCTAATAGAAGATTTCCAATCTTATGGACCGGAGTTCCCTGCTCCTTGTCTGTAAAATGAATGCCTGTAATGATGATTTTTGCAGGATGTCCCACGGGCAGCTTCCGACTGGCTGTCTGTAGTTTTTCTGTGATATCCCGGATAGAGAGAAGCGGATTTTGAAAATTGGCATAGTCCGTATCCGTCAGAAGACAGAATTCGGTGAGATTCGGGGTAATAACGTCTGCGCGGGTAACAAGCTGCTTCATGGCAGCGAGAAGTTCACCGGTATACATATCATAAGTAAGCCCGTCATCACCCATAACAGGATCTACGACGAGAAAGGTATTGTTTTTCTGAAATGTATCTAAAAAACGGAAAATCTGCTCGATCTGTGCTACGCTTGCGGTATAGCCGGTATAAATCCCTGAAAATTCTGTTCCAAGCTTTTTCCACTCCTGACGGAAATGATCCATCTTACCGGTAAAATCATAGCTATAATAGCTCGGATATTCCGTCTGGGAACTTAAAATAGCAGTCGGAAGTGGACAGGGCTGGACACCCATGGATGATAATACGGAGATGGCAGCCGTCAGGGAACAGCGGCCAAGACCGGATAAGTCATTGATTACGGCAATTTTTCTGGTCATGTGTAAGTCCTCGTGTTTTAGAATGATTTAATTATAGCATTATAAAAATCAGAAAGAAAAGTCCAGACGTAAAAAAGAAAGACAAGCCACAGGATTTATATTACTGTTCATACGCCAGGCAAACAGTGGCTTTATCACAAAGAAAGCGAATAATTAATAAGAAAAAATGGGGACTGGAATGTGTCTGGAAAAGTTAATTTGAAAAAATATAAAAAATTTAAAATATGTGTTGACAGATTGAAAATGATGCGCTATACTTAATTTCGTTGCTGAGGTACACAAACAACTGAAGCAAATAAATAATATGTGCGCGTAGCTCAGCTGGATAGAGCGTCTGGCTACGGACCAGAAGGTCGGGAGTTCGAATCTTCTCGCGCACGTATGAGAAACCCTTGTTTGACAATTAAGTCGGGCGAGGGTTTTTTACTGTGTTTCTATATTTGAAAGAGGAAGCGGTGTTTGCACAACGTATGAATTGGAATAAAGAGGTTACTGTTTGCATAACGTGTGAATAGTAACATAAAGAGAAGGTTCGTAGTGAGGTGCTGTGTGAATATGTTGACAGAATGTATCTGACTGTGCTAAGGTAACAAAGAGCAAATAAATATTAAGATTGTGTGAGGTGTCAGTCAGATATGATCTGGACTGGTGAAAAGGGAAACAGGTGAGAATCCTGTACGAACTCGTCACCGTATTTTGCGAGCAGAAGCAATATTTCCACTGGAATACCGGGAAGGAAGCAGAAGCGTTCGAGCAATAAGCCGGGAGACCTGCCTTTCGCAGTACAGGAACGGTAAGTTCAGGCCACGAGGAATTGGCAGTACGAAATGGATAGAAAACTGTTAGTTTATTTAATTTTAAAAGATTTAACAGTTTGTTTTCGTTGTCTTCGTTTTCTGGCGGAGGCTTTTTTTATATAAAAAGTGAGCCGCAGGGATTGTACTGCTCGACAATCAGAACCAGGAGGTAGAAAGCATGAAAAAGAAACTAGTAGTATTATTACTGACAGCAGCGATGTGCGTATCAGCACTCGGAGGATGCGGAAGTAAGACAGAAAGCTCTGACAGTAGCAGCAAAAAAACTACAGAAGAATCATCAAAAGATGATGATCAGAAAGCTGCAGATGAGGTCGCAAAGAAGATAGATGCAATCTATGTGCAGGAAAGAAATGATAAGACAGATGAACAGTGTAAAGAAGCAAAAGAGGCGTGGGACAAATTGACAGATGCACAGAAAGAACTGGTAGAAGGTGAAAATGCAGATCCGGATTACTTTGGAAGAGATACCGGAGATGCGTCAGCAGATGATCCGTTAAATGAAGATAATATCGGAGAGAAAGAGCTTCTGGTAGTAAGTTTTGGAACTTCTTTCAATGCAAGCCGTGCAGCTGATATCGGAGGAATAGAAAAAGCTCTTCAGGCAGCAAATCCAGACTGGTCAGTAAGAAGAGCATTTACAGCTCAGATCATTATCAATCATGTACAGGCAAGAGATGATGAGAAGATTGATAATATGGATCAGGCACTGGAAAGAGCTGTAAAGAACGGTGTAAAAGAACTGGTCGTACAGCCGACACATTTGATGCATGGTGCCGAATATGATGAGTTAACAGAAGCAGTTAACAACTATAAAGACAAATTCGAATCTGTAAAGATTGCAGAGCCGCTTCTTGGAGAAGTAGGAGCTGATGCAACTGCTATTAATGCAGATAAAGCAGCAGTAGCAGAAGCAATCACAGCAGAAGCAGTTAAGACAGCAGAGTATGACAGTCTTGATGCAGCTGCGGAAGACAGCACAGCATTCGTATTCATGGGACATGGAACATCTCATACCGCAAAAATCAGCTACTCCCAGATGCAGGCACAGATGGAGCAGCTTGGATATAAGAATGTATTTATCGGAACTGTAGAAGGTGAGCCGGAAGAGACTTCCTGCGAATCGGTAATTGAAAAAGTAAAAGAAGCAGGATATAAGAACGTAATCCTCCGTCCGCTGATGGTTGTAGCAGGAGATCATGCGAACAATGATATGGCTGGAGATGACGATGATTCATGGAAGAGCCAGTTCGAAGCATCTAAGAACTTCGACAGCGTGAAGACTCAGATCGCCGGACTTGGTGAGATTGAAGCAATCCAGCAGTTATATGTAGCTCATACAAAAGCAGCTATGGATGCTCAGTAAAAAGGATAATTAAGGGAGATAGCAATGTTGAAAAAGAGATTAATGGCAGTTATTTTGTCAGCAGTAATGACAGCAACGGTATTTACAGGATGTGCAGGTAAGAGCGAAAGCAGTAAATCAGACACCGCATCAGCAAAGACAGAACAGCAGAAAGCGGATGCAAAAGAAGAAAAGTCAGAAGATCAGGAACAGAAAAAAGCTCCGATCGAGGATGGAACTTATACTGCAGAGTTTAACACGGACAGTTCGATGTTTCATGTAAATGAAGCGAACGAAGGAAAAGGCACATTGACGGTAGAAGACGGGAAGATGACAATACACGTTAGTCTTGTATCAAAGCATATTGTGAATCTGTTCCCTGGTACAGCAAAGGAAGCTCAGAAAAAAGGCGCAGAGCTTTTAGAGCCAACTACAGATGAAGTTACATACAGTGATGGAACGACAGAAGAAGTCTATGGATTCGATGTTCCTGTTCCGGCATTAGATGAAGAATTTGATCTGGCGCTGATCGGAACCAAAGGAGTCTGGTACGATCACAAAGTAAGTGTAACCAATCCTGTAAAAGCTGAATAAACGAATTGTGTCATACGTCTTGTAGAAAACCTGTTTAAGACACGCTTTAAGATAAGTAAAATATGAATAAAAACTCTTATTTCTCATATAATGTAGAGATTACAAAAGATGGGAAGTAAGAGTTTTTTTATACCTGAGTATGCAAGAAAAGTTGCCGGTGGCAAGTTTTCTGCATTGTCGTCATACGTTCGGAAGAAGTGATGATGTCGGAGTCTCTGGATGTAGACATCTTAATATGAAATGGTAAAAATGCATAAAAAAACAAATAAAAGCTAGACTTTTATGTGAAAATACACTAATATTATATTAACGACGAAAGCAGTTACAGTTCTTCCGGTAAGAAATTTCCGAATTGAAAATTTAAAGAGAACCGTAACATGGGGCGTGAATAAAACAGGAAGGAAACAAGTGAATGAAAGGAAATGTAATTGTAGGACAATCTGGGGGACCAACAGCAGCAATCAATGCAAGTCTTGCCGGTGTATACCGGACAGCAAAAGACCGTGGGGCAAAGAAAGTATATGGAATGCTTCATGGAATTCAGGGATTATTAAAGGAAAAATATATTGATCTTTCGGATCATATCAAGACAGAACTGGATGCAGAATTATTAAAACGGACACCGGCTGCATTCTTAGGATCATGCCGGTACAAACTTCCGGAAATCCATGAGAACAGGGAAGTATATGATAAGATATTTGAAATCCTGGACAAACTGGATATCGAGGCATTTATTTATATTGGTGGAAATGATTCCATGGATACAATCAAGAAATTATCCGATTATGCGATTGTATTCGGACATGCAATCAGGTTTATCGGATGCCCGAAGACCATTGATAATGATCTGGCACTGACCGATCACACACCGGGATATGGAAGCGCAGCAAAGTATATCGGTACATCCATGAAAGAGATCATCCGTGACAGTTTCTGTCTGGAGTACGAAAAAGGTGTGGTATCTATCGTAGAGATCATGGGACGTAATGCAGGATGGCTGACAGGAGCCGCAGCACTGTCAAAAGGGGAAGACTGTGAGGGACCTGACCTGATTTATTTGCCAGAGCTTCCGTTTGATCTGCAGTTATTTGGGGAAAAGATCAAACAGCTGCTGCAGGAGAAGACATCGATTGTAGTTGCGGTATCAGAAGGTATCAGAACGGCAGATGGGACCTATGTATGTGAACTGGGGAACAGCATTGACTTTGTAGATGCATTTGGACATAAGCAGTTGTCGGGAACGGCATCTTATCTGGCAAGTTATATTGCAGGTGAGATTGGCTGTAAGACACGTGCGATTGAATTAAGCACACTGCAAAGAGCAGCGTCTCATGCAGCATCCAGGGTAGATATCCTGGAAGCATATCAGGTAGGTGGAGCAGCAGTAAAAGCAGCAGATGAGGGCGATACAGGCAAGATGGTTGTATTAAAACGTCTCTCAGATGATCCATATCAGTGTGGAACAGAGGTTAAAGATGTGCACAAGATTGCCAATGATGAAAAACTTGTGCCAAGAAGCTGGGTGAATAAAGAAGGAACCTATGTAACAAGTGAATTTATCTCTTATGTACGTCCGCTGATCCAGGGAGATGTATCACCGGTTATGGTAGATGGAATCCCGAGACATCTGTATACACCGAAGGAATTAAGTCACAGATAAGAAATGATAGAAAAGTAAAAGATTCATCCGTAATGTTCCAAAATGCAGACGGCTGGAAAAGCTGCCTGACAAGAACTTACGGATGAATTTTTTTGACAAATTATGCAGGAAGGTCAGAGTGTGTCATATATCTTGCGGAAAGCATTTTTAGATACATATTAATACTGGCAGTTTTCACAAGATTTTGCAATTCTTAAAAAGTCTCTTGTTTTTTTGAAAAGTATCAAGTAATATAGGCTTACTTTATATATTCAAAATAGAATCTATTAACCAATCAATAAACATCCCGTAACAATGAAACTGATTTAACAAAATATAGCAAGGATTCTCGTTCCTCTACGATGGTAGATGGATTACAGAAAAAGCAAACAGAGCGTTTGTGATACATATGGCAACAGGATATAGTCATTCGAAGATGAAGAAAGGATGGATTATATGGAAAATACAGAGGTGGTAGCATGACAGAAGTATCGAAGAAAACAAGTTATGATGTATTGCGGTTGATCGAACATGGAAAAAGCTGTTATATCAGTTCAGAAAATGTAGAGGGGAAAACACTTGTAAAATATTTAAAATATCACCCGGCGCTGGAAAAATCAGAATTATATGAGATCTTAAGAGAGATTACCAGACAGCTGGAATTGATTCACCGTTGCAGGGGGAATCCCTGTTATCAGTATGTGAATCCCTATAGTATGATCCGGGCAGATGACGGAAGGATTTATTATCTGGATATGAAATCAGAAGATGGAAAGGAACATATCCGTTTTATGCAAAGAAGAGATATCAGGGAATATTTCCTTCCGTCAGATGAAAAATACTACCAGCATGTCAGTATGGAACTGGATATTTATGGGTTAGGGAGAACATTTCAGTATATTCTGGCTTCTACAGAACCAGAGCCGCATCTTAGCAGACGGGAAGAGATCCGTCTGAAGAAAATAATATCAAAAGCACTGGGCAACCAGTCTTCCAATTATTCAAGTATATCAGATATTCAAAAACAAATTCCAACATATAAAGAGAAAGAAAAAAGACAGAATTCATCACGGAAGAGAAAATCTCTGAAGAAATTGTGCATAATAGCCAGTCTCGTATTACTGGCGGGTGGATATCTTTTCTGGCAGACGCTGGAAAGGAGAAAAAGTGTACAAGTAAGTAAGGTATTGGTGGAAAAAACTGATCAGAAGACGGGAAAAAATGCCGGTAAAGGAATAGGAGGGGCAGGCAGGTCTACCGGAAACAATAATCCGGATCAGGCATATATAGAGCTTGCAATGGCATATTTCCTGGATGTGGGGGATGCAGATAAGAGCATGAAATATCTGAAAAAAATGAAAGATAGCAAAATAGCAGAAAATCTGGGGATACTGATTGCATCTTACAAAGAACATGAGATGACTGTAAGCGGAACAAGATATCAAAAAGGAATGCAGGAGTTAGAAAACTGGTTAGCAGATAACAAACCGGAGAAAAAAGAGCAGCAGGTGAAATATCTGAGATGTCTGATAAGAGGATATGGACTTATGAACGGGAAAAAAGGCGCAGATGAAGTCCTACGGTTGGTGAATAAAGAACAGGGCAATAATGGAATGGCTAATAAGCATCTTGATAAAGAAGCGGAGAAAGAATTAAGAAAGTACGAGGCAGCAGCATATGAGAAAAAAGGAGAAAGAGAAAAAGCGGCAGAAGTCTATACAGATCTGCTGCAATTGGAACCGGATTCAAAATTGCGTGAGCAGTTGTACAAAAAAATGGTGTTATTGTATGAAAAAAGTGGACGGAAAGATATGGCAGGAGAGATATGCAGACAGGGAATGAATGAACTGAAGGAATCGGAAGAACTGAAATTACTTTATATCAGAATACTGTGTGCAGATACATCCATCAGCAGAGAAGAATGTGCACAGGTGATAAAAGGATATTTGACAGAGTATCCGGGATTATCAGAGACAGAAGAATTTAAAAAACTACAGAAAGAATATGAGATTCGAAGAGAAGGTGAAGAAGTATGGGTAGGAAGATAAAAAGATATATCATGATTATGTTACTTGTAGTTATGACAGGAACAAGTCTGAAGATGGGTGCGCATCTGGGAGAAGCAACAGAAGTATTCGCAAAAAATATATCGGCAAAAAAGAATAATACAGGAAAGACGCAGAACAGACAACAGAAAACAGCAGATCAGGCGCAGGCAGAAGGTAAAAAGAGGACTATAAAAAACATAGAAAATAAAAAAGCAAAGCAAAAGAATGTAGAAAAAAAGAATAAAAAAATAAGAATAATGGGACGGGAAGAAATCGATGAAAAAGAAGAAACAAATGCAGGGGATGCGATAGATAAGAAAGAGAATGGAAGTGGGGAAGAACCGGAAGATAAGAAAAAAGAAGGTGAAACAGAGAAAGAAAAAGATAATGAGAAAAAAGAAGATGAAACAGAAAAAGAAAAAGATGATGAGAAAAACGATAGAGAGGATATAGAAGAAACAGATAAAAATCAAGATCAAGAAGAAAATGAAGAAGCAGATGAAGGAGAGAATGAAGAAGATGATGATCTCACCTTTGTTTCGAATGAAATTATCAAGCAGGTAGAAGAAGTAGAACTATATCAGATATCATATAACGAACCGGATGGAAAAAACGGATATTATATAAAAAAACCACAGGTCAGTCTTAAGCATATAAGTCCGAATGGCATTACAAAATACCGGACAGTGAACGGAGTTGGAGATAAACAGGAAGGGATATTAGATAAAGCAGGAACAGAATACAGTGTTTCGGACCGCTTTATGGAAGGAAAGAATATTCTGAAAGTGTGGATGGAAGATGCGAATGGACAGGTGATAGGAGAATCGGAAAGCAGACAGGAATTTGATATGGATATGCTGAATCCAAAAGTAAAAATAAGTGTTCCACAAGGATTTCGGGCATGGTATCCGGAGGATGTACCGTTATCGGTAGAGGCAGATGATGGTGCGAGAGGAAGCCAGATTGCAGAGATACAGTGCAAGATAGGGGATAAATTGGTTGGACGGACGGAAAATTCTACAGCACAGTTTCAGATTACAGAAGAGGCAAATAGCGGACAAGGAGTATTGGTTCATGTAATCGTAACAGACCATGCAGGAAACCGTACAGAGCTGGCGGACCGGGTTTGTCTTGATAAGAAGCTGCCGGTAACTACAATAGAAGGAATTCAGGACTATCTGATTACGAGTAAACCGGTGAATGTTATATACCGTGCAAAAGAAGAAAACCGTATGAAAGAATTGCAGGCAGGAACCAGTCACGAAGATGAAAAAGGGAATACCACACAGCAGAATATCACAAAATGGGAAGAGAATGGAAAAGAAAAGTCAGGCAGCCAGACACTGTCAAAAAACGGAATCTATAAGCTTCAGGTTCTGGCAGAAGACATGGCCGGAAATCAAAGTAAGACGGAAAAGCAGGTGATCATAGACAAAGATAATCCAGTCATCATGCATATAGAAGAACTGGATGGAAAATATATGAAGGAGTTCCAGTGGCAGTACGAGTCCGGAGAATGGATACAGGATTTTACCAGTTATACATACCTGATGCAGTTAGATGATGAACTGTATAAGCCGGGAGAAAAGATCGAAAAAGAAGGAACCCATACCTTGCGTGTAAGCGCAGAAGATGCAGCAGGAAATACAGGTGAGGCAAAAGCAAAGTTTGTCATAGACCATACACCACCGGTAATCCGGTTTGAAAATGTAGCAGAGGGTGAAACATACGAAAAAGAGCGGACAGTGAAGATACAGACAGAGAAAAAAGAAGATTATATAGAAGCAGTAAAGATTAATGGAAAGGAACAAAAATTAAAAAAGAAGAACACAGACAGTTATGAATGCAAACTGGATGAAGAAAAAGAATATGAAATTGAAGTACGGGCAAAAGATCTGGCACAAAATGAAACTGTTTCAAGAGTAAGCTTTCGGATCGGGGCGGAAAAATCCATACTGCAAAAAATCATAGACCCTGTAAAACGGACATTTTTCGGTGGAAAAGATGGAGATAAAGATGTCTCAAAAGGGGATATCAATGATGAAAAAGAGACAGAAGGTGGATATCTTTTATGGAAGATAACAGGTGATTTGGTGATAGGAAGCACTGTTTGTATAATTGGATACCGGAAAAAGGAATACTTGAAAAATCTCATGAAAAAATTTAGAAAGTAGATTGGAATGTGCAGGAATTGTCATAAGGATCTGTCACAGGCAGTTCTTTGAGACTATATGCTGGTAAAAAAGAGGGCTGCCGAGGCAGCCCTGATAAAATTCATGATAAATGCTGATGCATCTTGCAAAAGCAGGTAGTGAAAAGGATGAAAAACATCCTCAAAAAAATCCTTTAGGAAGGGAGGATGCCGGGTAACCGCTTCCGCAATTCCCGGCATGTATTATGAAAAAGTTTATTCCAAATAGTATTTACATACTAGATAACGTCTTTTGTATTTATCTGATGGTTATAGTATAGGCAATACCTATGAAGAAAGAATGTTAAAGAAGTGAAGGAATTTTGAAAGATAAATGAACAAATTGTGAACAAGGGGGTTTACAAAGATTTTGTTGGAAAATAGCGCGAAATGGATTATACTAAAAAGAAGTCAAGTTTAAAGAAAGAGGAGAAAAAAGAATGAAATATATTTCTTTTGCCATTCCGTGCTATAATTCGCAGGATTATATGGCGCATGCGATAGAAAGCATTCTTCCAGGTGGAGAAGATGTAGAGATCATTATCGTAAATGACGGATCAAAAGACAGAACATCAGAGATTGCTCATGAATATATGGAAAAATATCCAACAATCATAAAAGTTGTGGATAAGGAAAACGGTGGACATGGAGATGCCGTAAACTCAGGACTTACACATGCAACAGGAAAGTATTTTAAAGTTGTAGATAGTGATGACTGGGTAGATGAAGAGGCACTTCATAAAATATTAGATGTTTTACGTCATATGGAAGAGGATGAAGTAGAACTGGACATGCTGATTGCTAACTATGTATATGAAAAGGTTGGAGCAACGCATAAAAAAGTCATTCACTACCGTAATGTACTGCCACAGGATGAGATTTTCCGCTGGGATGATATGGGACATTTCCATCTGGATCAGTATATCCTGATGCATTCTGTTATCTATCGTACGGATATGCTGAAGCTGATTCAGCTGCAACTGCCAAAGCATACATTTTATGTAGATAACATCTATGTATATTATCCATTGCCACATGTGCGTAAGATCTATTATATGGATGTGGATCTTTACCGTTACTTTATCGGAAGAGAAGATCAGTCGGTGAATGAAAAAGTCATGATTAAGAGACTGGATCAGCAGATCTTTGTTACGAAGACAATGATCGATATGTACCAGATCAAAGATATCGGAAGTAAGAAGTTAAGACAATATATGTTGAATTACCTTGCGATTATGATGACGGTATCTTCTATTCTGTGTATCCGTTCAAAAGATAAAGAGAATCTGGCGAAGAAGAAGGAACTCTGGCAGTATTTGAAGAAGAAAGATTTAAGAAGTTTCATGAGAATCCGTTATGGAATTCTCGGACAGACAATGAATATTCCTGGAAAATCCGGTCGTAAGATATCATCACTTGCATATACAGTTGCAAGACGTCTGATTGGATTTAATTAGTAGAAAATTCTTGTAAAGCAGAATAAATAAAAAGACACCCCTTGAAAGAAACGGTTGGAGTGTATCTGAAATATCATTTCAGAAATCTATATGTCCGACTTTACGGTATATTTTGCTTTCATCCGGTTGACAAAAGAAAAATATCGTGGATATAATACAGAGAAGTAAGTTTAAACTAACTAAAGTATGTCTGAAAATATGTAAAACCGGAGGCAGATTATGGGGAGAAGAAAAGCATCAGAAGTAGACAACCAGAAAGAAAAAAGAGAGGATCTTCTGGAACATCTTTATCAGATCTACCGGCAGGGCGAAGAATTGACAGTGGCAGAATATGCCACAGAAAAAGGTTTTTCCATGCGGGAGACCAATGCGTTGGTAAGGGAATTGAAGTTGTCAGGATATGTGGAAGAAGAGAAAAAAACAGGAAGACTGATTCTGACAGAATTAGGAAAAATGGAAGGCATGGATTGCCTCGAACGACATGAAAAATTGACACAATTTTTCCAGATGGTCAGTGGAATGGAACAGGAAGAGGCCCAGGAGGATGCGTGCAGGATTGAACATGTGATCAGCCAGAAGGCACTGGAAGGGATAGATGGATTCTTAAAATACGGAGATGTATATGACCGCAGTTATAAGGGGATGGATATGTACAATGTATTTGGAGAAGGAACATTTGAAATCCTACTTGGTATCTATCAGCCGGAACGAAGAAATCCAAGACTGCTGGCCGGGGAAGATGAAAAATTCCAAAGCAAGGGAATATTAAAAATTGAAAAAGGTATCAGCTGGTTTGTATTAAAGGCAAAAGAGGATATGGATCCAGGAGTTATCTGGTACCGCAGGAGCACGGGATGGGTTCAGGCAAAAAAAGAGGAAAATGCTTTTTATCTGCCAACAGATATATTTTCTTATATGAAAAATGTGAAAGTGCCAGTGACGGAAGCTGAGGCGCTTATTGCGATTACTCCGTTTGAACAGGAGCCGGTAACGATTGACTGCCGGGAAGTGAACATACATATATGGTAATAGAGAATAAAAGAAAGAACAACAGGAGAAGGAAGTTCACATGGAAAAGGGCGCACATCTTAAGAGAAAAAATCAACCGACGATGGCACAGATCCAGTATGTGCTGGAGCTTGATAAACTGGAGAAGAAAAAAGGAGCACAGGGAGAAGTGGCAAAGATCTGCGGGGTAAATGCATCGACCGTATACCGCTTTTATAAAACCTGTATGGAACAGGGATATCTGGGTGAAGATCTTACATTTACAAAAGCCGGGAGAGTCTGGATTGAACGTTATAAGAATCTGCTCACAAGATTAGAAAGATATTTAACAGATATTGGGGGAACAGAAGATTCGGTGAAGGAAACATTGGGAAATATGCTTGAAAATGTGGATCTCTATATGCTGGAACTGATGCTGAAGGATTACGAGCAGCAAAAGAGTGTTGTAATCAGCAGGAAGAAACAGTTAAACGAAGATGTAATATACAATATCAAACGTTATGGAAATTATCAGGTAAAATACGGAATCTACAGACTGAACCGCCGGCCGGATACGGCTTCATTATCCATGGCGATGCATGGATTTGAAGAAAGAGCAGAGATTGTATGGGAAGAAGATACACCATATCTGGTATTGAGAGTAAAAGCTTTAACGGCAAAATCAAGATTGGACGGTAAAGAAAGAATAGGATATCTGGATACACTCAGGTATGAGGATAACAGCAGATTGATTGTTGCAAGGTCTGAAGAAGGAAGAATCTATATTCCGATATCGGCCTGTGAAATACACTATTATCAGGGGGGCAGTATCGTGGCAAAAGTACCGGTCACGGTAACAAGCAGTGTGGGAAGACAGCATATGCCGGAGAGTACAGCACTATTGCTGTTCTGGTTATAGTAGTGTTGAAAAGAATTGTTGAGAAAAGTTATCAAAACAAAAAACGACTTAAAAAATAGAAATAACAAGAGTATATACAAAAACGGAAAAATCAGAAAAAACCTTGTAAATACAGGAAAATACGAGAATTTGACTTTTTAGATAACGCAATTTTTTGCATTTTAAGAAAAAGAAAATCCCGTGTTTTCCTGTTTTTTTATTGCATTAAATGCAAAAAGAAAAACGGGAAAATTCATTGACGGAGTTTGAAATGGTATGTTATATCATTGGTGTCAAAAAAGTTGGAAGCAACTAACCGTAAAACAAAGGGATGATAAGATGAGTGATAAAGAACAGATACAACCAGAAACAACACAGACAGTAAACATACAGACAACTACAGAACAAAAAAACCGGAAAAAAAGAAAACTGATCGTAGCCGGAATCGGTCTGGCAGCAGTCATCGCAGCCGGGATTATATATAACCGTATGCAGCCAAAAGAAGTAACCAATTACGACACTGCATTTGAAGAAGAGCAGACAAAGCCGGAAAGTGAAGGTCAGAAAGCCAGTACAGAAAAAGGAATTCAGATACCGGGATACAAGACAATTACCGTGGCATCCGGAAGTAAAGATGTAGATGTAGAACTTATGAACCCGGAGGAGAACGAAGTATATTTTGAAATATCGTTCTATCTGCCGGATACAGACGAGACCATTTACACATCAAAAAAGATAAAGCCGGGACAGCACATTTACCATATCACACTGAACAGGGAACTGCAGGCAGGTGAATATCCACTGACAGTAAAATATGCAACATGCAGTGCGGATGAAAAGATGACGCCGAAAAACGGTGCGGAAGTGAACTGCACGTTAAAGGTGGTATAAAGCAAAGTATTACAGAACAGCACAAAAAATAAAGCATACAAAATAATACAAATAAAAAGCAGTACAACTGAAAATTGATATAAAATTCCAGAATCACACAGACAGATTTGAAGGCGCGCTCAGATTCTGTGGAAGTCAGGAGTTTATATAATAATTAAAAACCAGGGAGGCTAAATAGAATGAGATTAAGAAAGATTTCAGGAGTTATTTTATCAGCAGCACTTGTAGCAGGCATGTGCAGTACAGCATTTGCAGCAGACAACACATCAGCAGATTATGAGAATGGGGCATATACAGGAACGATTCACTTTATGAACGGAAGCAATCCGGAGAAAGCAAGTATGTGTGATTCCATCTTTGCGCATGAAGCAGATGTTACATTATCTGATGATACTGCAGAACTTACTTTTTATGTAGCATATCCAATTCCTAGTTATCCAGATCAGGGAACTGACGGCACTATCAAAGATGTGGTTATGACGTTAGACGGAGCTACTTATACAGGTGAGTTAGATATTACTACAAAAGCAGTAAAAACATTTGATACTACAGGAGCTGCGTTTGGAATTAACGCAGGCGATGAGCTTACAACACAGGCTGTAACGGTTGATCTTCCACGTTCGGCAGTAGACAACTTTGAAGAAGGAATTGAAACATCTGCATATGTCAATGTCGTAATGAACATGAATCAGAATTTCTATGCAAAAGTAACAGACCTGACAAAGAAAAATTCCGGATCAGGCACAGGCAATACAACAACAGATTCCAAGGATATGGAGATTACTGCAAACGTAGAAAAGAAAATCTCAGAGCCGGCTTACACAGTAACCGTACCGGAAAGCGCAGCAATGGGAACATTAAGCAGAGACAAAGATAACAAAGTAAAATATGACGTAACAGTAACAGCAACTGATCTCAATGGCACATTATCTGTAACAACTCCGGCAGCCGGAGAACTCACAAGCGGAAGCAACAAACTTGCATTTGCGAACAGCTTCGGAACACAGCAGATTACAGAAGATACCACAGGAGGAAAGCTTTCAGGAGAACTGAGTGTATCCGCAGAAGCTGTAAAAGCTGCAACAGCAGGAAATTATACAGGCACAACAACCTTTACAATCTCATATGCTGGAAAATAAAGAGAAGTACAGGCTGGAATAACTGAATAATAAATAAATCAGGAATCCTCCGTTCATAGTTAGTTATATGTTCCCGGAGGATTCTTGTTATTTTGGAGAAATTCTAAATGAAAAGAAGACAAAAAAGAAAATCAAATATATTAATTCTGGCAGGAGTAACAGGATGTCTTCTGGTTACACAGCCGGTCTGTGCCCAGGAAACAAATAGGCAGAAAAGCGAACAAAAAACTGTGATAACAGCAAATGTTGCGCATTATATCGAGGAGCCATCCTATATTATGTCGATCCCGTCTGCGGCGAACTTTGGTGCGCTGGATTCTGAAAATGATCAGATTCAGAATTACAGTATTGATATCGATGTAAAAGATAAAACAGGAATCCTGACGGTATCAGCACCGGAAGGAGGGATATTAAATTCCGGGACGAATACGCTGAAATTTGAAAATGATTTTGGCAATCAGGAGATCGTACTGTCTGATCTGAAGGACGAGGAAAAGATTACAAAAAGTCTGTCCGGCACATTGACGATCCGGGGAGATGAGATAAAAGCTGCTGTACCGGGAAATTATACGGGAACGACCACATTTACCATTACATACACAAGTAAAAAAAGCGATACAGATAATAAAAATAATGGAAACAGTGGAAATAACAACAATAATAACAGCGGGAACGGCAATCAGAATGCGGCAAACGGTATTAGCAACACGTTAAAAAAGAATACACTTGGAAGTAATACGCTGGGATCTGGTAAGCTTGGGAGCAGCACTCTTGGGGGAAGCAAATTAGGCAGTACCTCCGGAAGTCTTGCGTCAGCTAATAAGACTGGCAGCAGCTTAAAAACAGCCAGTGTAAAAACAGGGGATACAGGAAATTACGGAGTCTGGATGGTAGCGATGGTGTCGAGTGTGGTATGTCTGGCATTAGTCTTCCTGAAGAAAAAGAGACAGAAAAAAGATATGGGAGAGTAGAGTATGAAGGAAAGGAAAGCAAAAAGATCCGTCTGGCACCGGTTTCTGGCGGTGGCAGCGGCATTGATACTCGGAACCGGAGGACTTGCGGTAAAAAGTTATGCGGCAAGTGGAACGGTATATACCTGTGCGGTGAACCGGTGTTATGCACATCCGGTAACCGGAGTAATCGAGGATTCCGGTGGGGAAGCTTCCTATGCAACCGGACAGGGAATGGCAGAGACCTGTATCTATTCCAATGGAATTCTGGAAGTAACAGACAGTGGGGAATATTATCTGACAATCCGCATGAGTATGATGGATTATACGAGCGGACTGGATTTTAAGGTGCAAAATGTCGGAGACTCCGGTTGGCAGACCCCGGCGATGGGTGTGACGGGGAATGGCACGGATGGCAATGGTTCGACAGCCGATATCTGTATGCAGGTACCAAGTGAAAACAGTATCGTGAGAATCTCCATGTATGTAACGGCAATGGACCGTACCGTTATCTACTATGCATATCCAAGTGATTATGCGGAAGGTAACAATACAGATATGAATGCCACGATGGTGACAGAAGCTTCGGGATATGAGGAAAATAACAGTACAGGCGGCCAGACGGAATCTGGCACAGTATCCGGTGGTACATCTGCGGAAGCATTAAGCGGAAGTGGCCAGACGACAGGAGGCACAGCGTCAGGAATTACCTCATCCGGGTCAAAAACAACCGGAACAGCAAAGGCAGAGGCATCTGCTTCAGAAAATGTGAAAACAGGCACTTCGGGACTGAAAAGCAGTGTTTCTGAAGCCGCTAAAGCTGCGGGAAACACATCGGGAGACTCCAGTCTGAATACAGCAGAAGGATTAAGCCTTTCAACGGCGGAAGATGCGGATACAGATACAGCGAATAAGTCAGGAACAGGAAGCCGGATATTCCAGGTGGCACTGGCAGTTGTGCTCTGTGGTCTGATCCTGATCGGTGCCGTTGCGGCAATCGTATATTTCTTCCGCAGGAACTGGAGAAGATGGGGAGGCGCAGAAGACGATGATGAATAGATGGTGGAAACGGGGAATGGCAGTGCTGCTTACAGCCACAGCCCTGACTTCGCTGACTGCATGTGTGAACCAGAACCAAAAAGAACTGAAAAAGCAGGAAAGCAGTGCAGGTGTTCAGACAGATGATACGATATCTCTGGAAATCGATGACCCACAGGAAAAGAAGGCCGTAGAAACAGCGAAAAAGAAGGTGCAGGAATCGGGTGGTGATCCGAAGATCATCGCTACCTCACCTGCAGTTGCAGAGATCTGTGACAAACTGGAACTTGATCTGACCGGAGTATGTGAAAGCTCCGTATCAACGATTCCGAAACGCTATAAAGATGCAACGACGGTAGGAACCGCGATGAGTCCGGACATGGAAGTTGTGGCATCTCTGGATCCGGACTGGATCTTAAGTCCAATCTCGCTGCAAAGTGATCTTCAGCCAAAATACGAAGCAATCGGTAGCGACTGGGCATTTTTAAACTTAAGAAGTGTGCAGGGGATGTACCGATCGATTCAGGAATTAGGAGAAATCTTCGACAGAGAAGAGCAGGCACAGAAAGAGGTAGACAAGTTTACGAAGTTCTATAAAGAATATAAAAAGAAGAGCAAAGACCAGGAAAAGCCAAAAGTCATGATTCTTATGGGTCTTCCGGGATCTTATGTTATTGCCACTCCGAATTCGTACGTAGGAAGTCTGGTAGAGCTTGCCGGAGGGGAAAATGTCTATCCAGATTCAGATCAGGAGTTCCTGAACGTTAATACAGAAGATATGAAGACAAAAGAGCCGGATATTATCTTGAGAACTGCACACGCACTTCCGGATCAGGTTATGGAAATGTTCGAAAAAGACTTTGCGGAAAATGACATCTGGCAGCATTTTGAAGCAGTGAAGAACAAAAGAGTATATGACTTATCTTATGGAAGCTTTGGAATGAGTGCTAATTTTAAATATCAGGATGCATTGGAAGAACTGCAGGGGATCCTGTATCCGGAAAATGATGACGGTAATGAGGCAGATAATAAAGAAACGCATGCCGGGAAGACCTCAGAGCAGCGATCAGGAGATAACGCCGGAAAGCATATAGAAAAGAATGAAGAACGAATAAAAACGCAGGAGGAAGTATGAAAGAAAAAAGCATAGCTGCAGGACAACCGGCCGAAAATGGTCTGGCGGAAAAACATCAGAAGCAGAAAGCAGTAAAAAGTGTAGCAGCATTTGTAATTATGCTCATACTTCTGGTTGGGTTATTCTTTGCAGCGGTAAATATCGGAAGTTTAAAGATCGGCTTTCAGGAGCTGTTAAAGGGATTGTTTGTAGAATATAATCAGGATGTAGCGACGATCTATGATCTGCGATTTCCAAGAATTATCATCTCGATGCTGGCAGGTGCGGCAGTAGCGGTATCTGGCGTATTATTCCAGGCAGTTCTGAAAAATCCACTGGCAGATCCGGGCATTATCGGAATTTCGAGCGGGGCAAGTTTTGCAGCGGTATTAATTACGGCATTTGCACCGACGTTATTTTTCTTTACTCCGTTTTTCGCATTCCTCGGAGGCGTGGCAGCATTTATTATGGTGTACAGTCTGTCGTGGAAGGGAGGACTTAGCCCGCTTCGGATTATTCTGGTAGGTGTAGCGGTAGATGCTATGTTTACAGGACTTTCAAGTGCACTGAACTCCATGAGCGGAGGGAATATGTCCGGTGTGGCAGCCATTGTAAATGGAAATATAACGATGAAAACATGGGATGATGTAAAGACGCTGATCCCGTATGTAGTGATCGGACTTCTGCTGGCAGCAGCATTTTCAGGGACATGCAATCTGCTTACGCTGGAGGATAAGACCGCAAGAAGTCTGGGAATTAATGTCAATGTCATGCGTATTATCATATCGTTGATTGCAGTTTTACTGGCGAGTATCTCGACGGCAGTAGCAGGAATTGTAAGCTTCCTGGGACTGATCGTGCCGCATGTGGGAAGAATACTGGTTGGTTCCGATCATAAGGCATTGATACCATTTTCAGCATTGTTTGGAGCATTTACATTCTTGCTTGCAGATACTGTGGGACGAACGATCGCTGCTCCGTATGAAGTGTCAGCATCGATTATCATGAGTGTGGTCGGAGGACCATTCTTCATTATTCTGTTAAGGAGATCGAAAAAATATGGAAGATAAGATGAGACAGAACCTCCGGAAAAATCTTAAAATAGATGGTGAAAAAGTGACTCCGGCTATGAAAGTGAAAAATGTACATTTTTCTTATGGGAAAAATAAAATCTTAAACGGCGTATCTTTCCAGATCGAAGAAGGAAAGGTTACAACGATCATGGGCGCGAATGGATGCGGTAAATCGACATTATTTTCCCTGATGACGAAGAATCTCTATCCGGCAAAGGGCAACATATTCTTAAAAGGAAAGAATATATTGAATCTGAACTTAAAAGAATTTGCCAGAAAGGTAGCAATTGTCCAGCAGTATAACACGGCATCGGATGATATTACGGTAGAAAGCCTGATAAGCTTTGGACGTACGCCTTATAAAAAGATGATGCAGGCAAACAGCCGGGAAGATGAAGAGAAGATTCAGTGGGCGATGGAAGTAACCGGACTTACGGAATACAGGAACCGTGAGGTAAGCAGGCTTTCCGGAGGACAAAGGCAGCGGGTGTGGATCGCGATGGCGCTTGCACAGGGAACAAAGACCCTGTTTCTGGATGAACCAACTACCTATCTGGATATCCGGTATCAGATAGAGATTCTTAAGCTTGTAAAGAAGTTAAACCAGGAATATGGAATCACGATTGTCATGGTATTACATGATATCAATCAGGCGATTACATATTCGGACAGAATTATCGGACTGAAAGATGGACAGGTTCTGGTAGAAGGTGCGCCGGAGGATGTGATCACAGAAGAAAGCATCCGGGAATTGTATGGAATCAATCTGGGTGTAACCAGTATAGACGGGCGGAAATTCGTACTGGCGGTATAAAAAGGAGATTAAATGAAAAATTCGTTAAAAATAGTTTGGACATTATTAGGATTTTTGTGCCTTGGACTTGGAACGATAGGAATCATCCTTCCGATTCTTCCGACTGTCCCATTTTATATGGCCACGTTATTCTGCTTTGCAAAAAGTTCGGAAAAGTTACATGCGTGGTTCATGGGAACGAATCTATATAAGAAGCATCTGGACAGCTTCGTACAGAAACGTGCAATGACACCTGGCACAAAATGTAAGATTATAGGGATGGTAACGGCTGTTATGGCTATCGGTTTTATCTGTATGAAAAATGTACCTGTCGGAAGAATATGCATTGCAGTGGTGTGGGTATGCCATATCCTGTATTTCTTCCTGAGAGTGAAAACAGTCGGAGCAGAAAACGGGGAACAAAGGAATGCAGAATAAGAAAATGCAGAATAAATCAGACAAAACAGAAAAGAAACGCCAGAAAGAGCAGTACGTTGTAGAAGAGATGATACGCTTATATTGCAGAAAACATCATGGAACAGGACAGGCAGACAGGATGTGTCCTGTCTGTCAGGAACTTTCCAATTATGCAAAATTAAGAAGCCGGAAATGTCCGTTCATGGAAGAAAAGACATTCTGTGCGAACTGCAAGGTACATTGTTATAAGTCGGAAATGCGGGAGAAAATCCGGGAGGTTATGCGTTTTTCCGGACCAAGGATGCTGTTGTATCATCCGTTTCTTGCAGTATGGCATCTGATCTGCAGCAGAAAAGAGAAAAAGAAACAAAAGAATGGGGAATCCCGGTAAGGAGTGCAGATGATAAAGACAAGACTGGTGGGGCTTTTATCCCACGCAAAAAAATATATCGTGTACACGATTCTATGGCAGTGGATTGCGTTACTTTCCCAGGTGGCAGCAGTATTTTCCATTGCCGGATTACTGGAACGGGTGTTGTATCAGAATGTAACAGGAAAAGCATTAGAACAGACAATTCTTACGCTGCTCGTGGTAGTACTCATCCGGTTCTTATGTGAGCGTATGGGAGCAAGGTCGTCCTATCTTGCATGTGTGGATGTAAAAAGGATTCTCAGAGAAAAAATATATGAAAAAATGTTAAAGCTTGGAGCGTCATACAGTGAGCAGGTATCATCTTCAGAAGTTGTTCAGGTATCTACAGAAGGGGTAGAGCAGCTGGAGACATACTTTGGAAAATATCTGCCACAGCTTTTTTATAGTCTGATCGCACCGGTTACACTTTTTATCATTTTATGCAGAGTCAGTATGAAAGCAAGTGTGATTCTCCTGGTCTGTGTACCGCTGATCCCGATATCTATCGTAGTGGTACAAAAAATTGCGAAGAAATTATTGAACAAATACTGGAGCATTTACACAGGACTTGGGGATTCCTTCCTTGAAAATCTGCAGGGACTGACCACACTGAAAATTTATCAGGCGGATCAGCAAAAAGCAGATGAAATGGACGTGGAATCCCAGAATTTCCGGAAAATTACGATGAAAGTACTGACGATGCAGCTGAATTCGACAAGTGTCATGGACATCGTGGCATATGGTGGAGCTGCAATAGGTATGGCCGTTGCTGTATCTGAGTTTTTAAAGGGAAATATTCCGATTTCGGGAACATTATGTATTGTCCTGCTGGCAAGTGAATTCTTCCTTCCGCTTCGTCTGCTTGGTTCATTCTTCCATATTGCGATGAATGGAATGGCGGCAAGTGATAAGATATTTAAGATTTTAGATTTACCAGAGCCACAGGCCGGAGAAAAGACATTACCGGACGGGGCATTAGATGTTACGTTGAAGGATGTACATTTTTCTTATGAAGAGGACAGAGAGATTCTAAAAGGAATTAATTTAAATCTCCCGGCAGGAAGCTTTGTATCACTGGTTGGAGAATCCGGATGTGGTAAGAGTACGATAGCCGGAATTCTTGCAGCGAAGAATCGGGGATACAAAGGAGAAATCACCATCGGTGATGTAGCACTTTCCGAAGTAAATGAAACGGACCTGATGAAGCATGTTGTACTGGTACGTCATAACAGTTATCTGTTCAAAGGTACAGTAGAAGAGAATCTGCAGATGGCAAAACCGGACGCAACAAAAGAAGAGATGGAAGCCGTTCTTAGGAAAGTCAATCTGTTAGGTTTCTTACAGACGCAGGAGGGATTGCAGACACAGTTATTAGAAAAAGCAAGCAATCTGTCTGGTGGTCAGTGTCAGAGACTGGTAATTGCCAGAGCATTACTTAGGACGGAAAGCGCAGTGTATATTTTTGACGAAGCTGCATCTAATATTGATGTGGAAAGTGAAGAACTAATCATGAGTGTAATTCATGAACTGGCAAAGACAAAGACGGTCCTTCTGATTTCCCACAGACTGGCCAATGTAGTGAAGTCTGATAAGATCTATTTCTTAAAAGATGGAGAAATTAAAGAAAGCGGAAAACATGAGGAGCTGATGCGCCAAAATGGTGCATACAGACATCTGTATGAAAGCCAGATGGCATTGGAAAACTACGGGAAGGAGGGCATGTAAGGATGGGAACAGAACAAAGTAAAATGAAAAATACTGAAAAAATGCATGCATCCGGGATGAAATCTTCTGACAGAGTTGCACAGTCAGAAGGAAAACGACGAAGTGCCTTTCAGATCATGGGAAGCCTGATTGGTCTTGTAAAACCACTGCTTCATATCATGCTGGCGGCAATTATCCTTGGAACAGCCGGATATTTATGTGCGATCTTCCTTACGATTCTGGCAGGACAGGTTATCATACATGGGCTTCTTGAAGGCATAGCAGGAATTCCTGTAACGATACAACATGCCTGGCTTAGCGGTATGTCTGTGAAGAATATTATAATCATTATGATTGTCATAGCAGTGTTGCGGGGAATTCTGCATTATGCAGAACAGTACTGTAATCACTTCATAGCATTTAAATTGCTGGCGATCATCCGTCATAAAGTCTTTGCTGCACTTAGAAAATTATGTCCGGCCAAGCTTGAGGGAAGAGATAAGGGAAATCTGATCTCGATTATTACGACAGATATCGAGCTTTTGGAAGTTTTTTATGCACATACGATTTCACCAATTGCGATCGCAACGCTGACATCAGGGGTTATGGTGATCTTTATCGGAAGATATCACTGGTTAGCAGGCATGCTTGCACTGGCAGCGTATCTGATCGTCGGTGTAGTCATCCCGATGTGGAATGGAAGACGTGGCAGCCAGAAGGGAATGGAATTCCGTACAAACTTTGGAGAACTAAATAGCTTCGTTCTGGATTCTTTACGTGGACTGGATGAGACTATCCAGTACGGACAGGGAGAAAAAAGAAAAGAACAGATGAGCAGACGATCCAAAAACCTTGCAGAGATGCAGGAGTCATTAAGCAGGATGGAAGGCTCACAGCGATCATTTACGAACATGGCTATCCTGATGGCATCTTTTGGAATGCTGGCACTTACTATCTGGCTGTATACAAAAGGAGAGATGGGATTTGATGGAATCTTAACCTGTACCATTGCAATGATGGGTTCGTTTGGACCGGTAGTAGCACTGTCAAGCCTTTCTAATAATCTGAACCAGACACTGGCGAGTGGTGAACGTGTACTTTCGCTTCTGGAAGAGACTCCGCTTGTGGAAGAGATTCCGGGAAATGTGGAAATTTCCGGTGCAGAGAACAAAAAAGGTGGAAATGTGAAAAGTCAGGCAGCAGCAGAATCAGAAATGGATGTGTCTGCGTTTTCGGGAGCAGAAGCCAGGGATGTGACATTTGCATATGGTGAAGAGATCATCTTAGATGACTATTCATTGAAACTACAGCCGGGGAAGATCACAGGTATTCATGGGGCGAGTGGTTCCGGAAAATCTACGCTTTTAAAACTTCTGATGCGCTTCTGGGATGTGCAGGAGGGAAGCGTATCGGTAGATGGTACAGATGTCAGAAAGATTCCGACAAAGCACTTAAGAGATATGGAAAGTTATGTGACGCAGGAGACGCACCTGTTCCATGACTCGATTGCAAATAATATTGCAATTGCAAAGCCGGGAGCAGCCAGAGAAGAGATCATGGAAGCGGCAAAGAAAGCATCGATTCATGAGTTCATTATGACACTTCCGAAAGGGTATGATACGGAAGTCGGAGAACTCGGTGATACGTTGTCCGGCGGTGAGAAACAGAGAATTGGAATCGCAAGAGCATTCCTGCATGACGCACCACTGATACTTATGGACGAACCAACAAGTAACCTGGACTCCTTAAATGAAGGAATTATACTGAAATCATTAAAAGAGTCGGCAAAGAAAAAGACAGTAGTGTTAGTATCCCACAGAGTATCTACGATGAATGTTGCAGATGTGGTGTATGAGATGGAGAACGGAAGAATATCATAATAAAGGGTGAAAAGAAGGCAATGTATGATTGGTACACGGCCTTCTTTTTATACCTAAGTATGCAATAGAAGCTGCCAGCGGCAGTACCTCTGTATCGCCATGCATTCGGAAGAAGTTGCCAGTGGCAGATATAGATTTTTTAGATATTATTTTTTTGTAACCTTTTGGGAAGTTCAAGTGTATTATTAGTGAAAGGCCTTGAAAGCAAAGTATAAAAAATAAGATACAGTCCGGAATCCTTTTTTGCAAAAGGTTTCGGGGGTACCAAGAAGCTGTAATAAAAGGAGTACTCATGAAAGATTCAACGCAAGAGGTAATAGAACGATATCAGAAGCACCTGTTTGCAATTGCATTTAACATATGTAAGAACCAGCAGGATGCAGAAGATGTGGTTCAGGATACATTTATAGGGTATCACACATACAAAAAAGAATTTGATACAGAAGAGCATATCCGTGCATGGCTGATCCGGGTGGCGATTAACAAAGCAAAGAATATCACCCGGTCATTCTGGAGGAGGAATAAGTGCAATCTGGAAGAATATATGGAGACATTGACATTCGAGACACCGAAATCGGAGAATCTGTTCGAGACAGTGATGAAGTTACCGGAAAAATACCGGATTGTCCTGCATTTATTCTATTATGAAGATTACACGACACAGGAAATCAGCGATATCCTGCATCTGTCGCTCAGCAATGTGAAGACCAGACTATCGCGTGGACGTGCACTTCTCAAAGAAACATTAAAGGAGGAATGGGATGATGACGAATAAAGAAAAATACAAACAGACTTTTGATGCACTTGCCGCCTCCGGTGATTTTCAGATGGAGGTAGATAATATGAGTAGATTAAATAGAAGGCATAAGTTAAAAACAATCGCAGCCGCAATTGCAGCGTGTCTGATCGTAACGATAGGAACCGGAACCGCTTATGCCGCAGATGTTGGGGGAATCCAGAGAAAGGTCCAGATGTGGATTCACGGAGATCAGACGGATGTTACATTAAAGATTGATTCAGACGGATCCTATACAGGAAAATATACAGATAAAGATGGAAATGAAAAAGAATTTGGTGGTGGAGGAGTGGCCTATGAATGGAATGGAACAGAGCGTCCGCTTACAGAAGAAGAGATTATGGAAGAGATGAATGCACCGGATGTTGAATATGAGGATGATGGAAAGGTAATGTTATATTATAAGAACCAGTCTGTTGATATTACGGATAAGTTCGACAAGGATGGAGTCTGCTATGTGAAATTAGAAGATGGGGATGGAGTATTATATGTTACAGTAAAATACAATAATGGCTTTTCGACTTCATCAGACAGGTATATAATGCCATATGAATTTAATTAAATCAAGTAAGCAGGGGGGACATTGTTTGCAGCAGGAGGAGTGCAAGCTTCTTCTGCTACAATGTGGAGCATTTATTTTGTTATGAGCAAGTATCGAAGTGGATTGTAAATATCTGTTTGGTTTCAGGAAAGCTGGATGTGCACTTGCCCTTAAGAAAGAAATATTTTATATTAATATACGGACAGCATTACGGATATAAAAGCCGGCTGTTCGTATATTTTTTTTATCAAAGTATGCAAAAGGAGCCACTACCTGCAGGACATATTAGCAAGTGGGAGGTTCTATAGGTACATAAGTATGCAAAAAGAAAGGAATTACTATGGACAAACATTCACATATAGATAAAACATTACAGGATAACAATAAGATTGAAACAGCAATCGCAGCACTTCAGCAGGAACCTTCACAGGAAATGCTGGCACATGTATTGACTGTGATCCGCAGACGTATGAATGAAAAAGGAGAACTGATCATTGCAGTTGATCCATCTACAGCAGCATCCGGACTTCAGGTGCAGGCAGTCCAGACAGATGATGGACGAAAATGGTGGGCAGCATTTACAAGTTTTGATGAAGAATTAAAAGGATCTGGAAGTGTGATGTCTACATTTCTTACAGGTATGAAACAGTTATTTACAACTGCAATTACGGCAGAAGGAATAGAAGGTGTTATCATCAATCCGTGGAACCGGACGATAATGCTGGATAAGACATTGATCAGGATTATATTAGGAAATACGGATAGCTAAAGATAAGGAATGCTTATCGCCTATACTTTGCTATCGATGATAAGCATTTTACTTTTATCAGCATTCACCGTAAACTATAATAGGAAAATTTCCTGCTATTATAATGAAAAGGTGAGTGAGTTTTACTATGTTTTTAAATAAGGATTAAAAAAATCTGATCGTGCTGCTTTTCCTGGAACAGCTTTTTCGCACAACAGGAGTTAAATGAATGGCTGGATACGGATGGAGAATTGTATGCAGTTCTTGCAGTTGGTTATGCAGATGAAGATTCGGTGGCAAGACCAAGAAAGTCAGTGGAAGAAGTTGTGGAGTGGCGGAAATAAAAATTAAGGAATAAATACAGAACGCACCGTAGAGTATATAACAGCTCTATGGTGCGTTCTGTGTTTAGCCTGGTAACGAAAAGTAACGAGAAGCAACGAAAAGCAACGAAAAGTAACGAAAAAAGGCATCCAAGAAGTAACAATATCAATATACCGTCATGAAATTAATAAATAAATTAATAATTTTATAAGATATGTTAACAGATGGTTTGAAAAATAGACATAGAATGGGCATATTTGGCTGATACGTTGTTGGAGGAACTTTTAGTGATAGGCATATGAAGATGAAAGAATCTTTATAGTCTGACTTGAAACAGGAGGTAGCAAATATGAGTGATCAGAATGTAAAAGCAGCACAGAAATATTTGAATGCAATGTTTGGGGACATAAATTCTGGGTAAAGCTGGATGAAGATGGAAAAACCGGGACAGCAGTAATGCAGGGAATCATACGTGCATTTCAGATTCAGAATGGAATCTCTCCGGTTACGGGAACGGTGGGGCCGCTTACCATTAATACAATGAAAAGGTTACCAGTTATTACAAAGATGAATCCGAATGACACTCCACAGGTAAATGTATGTTTAATCCAGAGTGCTTTGTTTTGTAAAGGGTATGCAGCTGGCGGAATTACAGGAATTTATTATACGTCCGGAGTAAATGCTGTTAAAAAGATGCAGGAAAACGCGGGATTGAAAGTAACCGGTAAAATCGACTGGAAAGTGTGGTCGGGATTATTATCACTGAATTGGTTTACCAGAGTTTCTGGTGGGGATCCGAATATTGTCCGCATTCAACAGCAGTTAAATAGTGACTGGTCAGATATTATCGGTGTTGGCCCATGTGATGGAATTGCTTCAAGACAGACAATTCTGTCTTTAGTGGGTGCGCTGCAGGCTGCGGAAGGAGTTACAACAAAATTAATTACAGATTTGAATTCTGTTAACTTTGGAAGTGCAACGACAAATGCATTTCCTGGAACCTTACAAAATGGACAGAACACAGCAAAATATAAGCCATTTAATAAAATAGCCCAGTACGGATTATATTTTAACGGATATAATCCGGGAAGATTTGACGGAGTATTTGATGCAGTAACAGAATCGAAAGTGTCAGAATTTCAAGCATTTTATGGTCTGACAGGAATTGGACTTGTCACAAAAGGAAAAGTGAATGTATCCACTATGAAATCGTTGCTTACAAGTAAAGGAGATACCGACAGGGCAGCAAAAGCATGTGACTGTGCAACAGTATTAAATAAGCAGCAGGCACTGGATATAAAAAGAGCAGGATATACATATGTAGGACGTTATCTGACAGGTTCAGTTGGAAGAGAACATATACCGAAATATATCACATCAGAGGAAGTAAAAAATATTGAAAATGCAGGCTTGTCTGTATTTCCGATATATCAGGATGGCGGATATGAATTAGAATATTTCAAAAACACATCACAGGGAAGTGTAGATGCGCAGACTGCAATTTTAGCGGCAAAAAGAATTGGTATACCAAGAGGGACAACCATATATTTTGCGGTAGATTTTGACTGCTATTCATACCAGATTGATACATTTATCATACCTTGCCAAAAAACTGGGCGTTTGATCAATTCTGTGAGTTGAGTGCATTTAAGTCATCACCTCCATTCCCGCTGGATAAAGATGCATATTCTGGAAGAGATACTGGATTTAAGAAATTTGATGCCGTGCCGGTGAAAACAGATTCTCAGATAAAAGAAGAAAATGTCCGTGCAAAAGCAGGGATTGCAAGAAATCAATATATCTATAACGTAATGGAGCCGCTTGGGTACCTGGATAAAATTATGGATAAAGGGGTGGAGTATGAGAAAGAGATTATACTTGGAACAGTGATGAGTCCAGAAGGGACAATTGAAATTTCTACTAAAATATCCACATTACTTGAACGGTCAACAAATAAAATTTACAGTATAAATGTGACAATAGGAAATGATGGAAAATTGGAACAAACTTGTAAGAATCAAATTATGGAGATTACATCGCATTTGTCAGATAGCGCTATAGAAGGAGCTGATAAATTTGGAGCAATAATAGAAGATATTGCTTTGAAAGTAAAATCTGGGAATATTGATTTTGAAATGAATAATGTTTTGGCGAATAGCGTAGAATTTTCTATTGTTTTTAATTCATCGGATCTGTTGCCGGAAGAGGATGAAGAATGGAAAGTATCGGTTGCTTTGAACTTCAAGATGACATTAAATTCTAATAGTGGGTTAGAATTTAAAGTTGCAGAATTTACGAAAGAACATGCTAAGGAAATATTGGGGGTAATAGTGGCAATAGGCGTAGTGGTCGTGTTTGCAGGTGGATTATTTTTAGTAATTCAATTTCTTTTAGGAGGAGGTGCGTTGTTGATCCAACAGGTGGCTCAACAGGTATAAATGAAATTATAAATAAAAAGGGGAAATTAGAGAATGTATATAAAATACAGGCTGACAGATAAAGATAGAGAAGAATTAGAGAAAATGATTCTGTTGGAACTTGCAATGCCTAAATATATAGAGAGAATAGGAAAAATAAGCAGAATAATTCTTTGTATATTAATGCCAGTGGAACTTTTATTGTTAGTTTATTGTTGCTTAAAAAAGGAGTATCTGGCGTTTGGGATAGGAATTACCTTTTGTGTAGTAATTATAATTTTTTTGATTGTGGGTCCAATAGTGGAGAAAAGATACAAAAAGTCTGTTCATAAATTTATATGGGAAAAGTCAGAAAATAATACGGTAGATATTGATGAGCATGAAATAAAAATAAGTGAAGATCATATTTTGGAATTCCAGAGAATTGAAAGAATATTTCTTTACAAGAATTTCTTTTTTTTCATGATAAATGGAAAAAAGATTTTTGTATTAATATTAAAACCCTCACATGAAGAATTGGATGAAGTCATAAAAATTATTGAAAGAACAGGAGTGCCATTCGAAAGAAGAGAAAAACCATTTTATTTTTACAAATATTGTATAAAGAATTGTATAAGAAATGGCATAAAGAAAAATGATTTTTAATATCTGTTATATTTGGCATGTAAAGGCATATTGACACAACGTCAGTATGCCTTTATAATGAAAATGTACTGACACGATGTCAAAATAAAAAGATTGGAGGAGCATTATGAAAAAATGGATAACAGTCACACTAAGCCTATTGGCAGTATTAAGTCTCATGGCATGTAGCAATTCTTCTGATGCAGAATCAGAAAAGAAAAGCACGGAAAAAAGCCAGACAGTAACAGACACAGATGATAAGAAACAGAATGTAGGCAAAAAGAGAGAATCTGGGAATGGACAGTCCGGCGATGCAGGAGCAAAAGATACAGTGGTAGTATATTTTTCAGGTACAGGCAACACAAAAAAAGTTGCAGAAAAGCTTTCGGAAGAATTACCGGCTGACATTCTGGAAATTGTACCGGCGGAAGCATATACAAGTGAAGATCTCGATTATAATGATAGATCTCGATATCCAGGGAGGATATCGCTTTGATGCGAACGCAGACAATACGGATATTCAAAAAGGAATAGAAGGATTGACAAAGTAATTTGGCAAAATAGTTTAAAAAAGCATCAATTTATGCTATTATGACAATATGTCAGAAATAAAACACAGTCCATAGTCAGAAAGCTTCATTATGAGAATTTTAGATCAATGCAGCTTCCTGACCATGAAAAGAATGGAAGGAAGGTATCTTCATGCCGGCAAGATCAGAAGAAAGAACCAATGCAAGAAAAGAAGAGATTATCAATGCATGTAAAACTCTTTATCAGACAATGAGTTTTAAAGACATTACGATAAAGGAGATTGGAAATGTCACTTCATTTTCCAGAACCTCGATTTATAATTACTTTGAGACGAAGGAAGAGATATTTCTTGCACTGTTAAAAAGAGAATACGATGCATGGATACTGGATCTTCACAAGATCGTGGAAGAACATGAAAGCCTGGATGATGAAGAGATTGCTTCCGAGATTGCAGAGTCACTGGACCGGAGACACCAGCTTTTGAAGATTCTGTCGATGAATCATTATGATCTGGAAGAGAACAGCCGGATAGAGATGCTGGTGGAATTCAAAGTTTCGTATGGGAATTCCTTAAGAGCCATGATGGGGATTCTTGCTAAATTCAGACCAGATATGGATATTGAAAAAAGGCAGGAATTTGTCTATGCATTTTTCCCATTTATGTTTGGAATCTATCCATATACAGTTGTGACAGATAAGCAGAAAAAAGCAATGGAAGAAGCCGGCGTTGATTATACTTATAATTCAGTGTATGAACTGACAAAGGCAGCGATAAAAAAGCTTCTAAAGTGATATTTTATAACATCTGATATTATAAAAATGTTTGAAGGATATAAAAGATATAATTTTGAAAGGAGACAGATATCATGAAAACATTAGTAGCATATTTTAGCGCAAGCGGAACAACAGAAAGCGTAGCAAAAAAGGTTGCAGAGGCAGCAGGAGCGGATCTTTTTGAGATTAAACCAGAAGTTCCATATACCAGTGAAGATTTAAACTGGATGGATAAAAATGCAAGAAGTACAGTAGAGATGAACGATCCATCTTTCAGACCTGCAACAACAGGAACAGTAGAAAATATGGAGCAGTATGATAATGTGATCATTGGATTCCCAATCTGGTGGTATGTGGCACCGACAATCGTCAACACATTCCTGGAAAGCTATGATTTCTCAGGAAAGAAAATTGCACTTTTTGCCACATCTGGCGGAAGTGGATTCGGGAATACGGTAGACAGATTAAAAGAGTCTGTGGATAAGTCGGCAGAATTCGTTTCAGAAAAACTGCTGAACAGAGCAGGTGCATCTGAAATCGAAAGCTGGCTTAAGAGCTGGATGTAAGATGTATCTGGTATCGGTTTATTTTGATGAAAAAAGCAGCCGGGTCATTTCCAGATATATAGAAAAGATTGCAGATAAAACCGGCAATACATTTATGACAGACAATCATGTCCCGCCTCACCTGACCATTGTTTCGGTAGAGACGAAAGATGAGGCTGGATTGACGGAGAAAATGAATGTATTAAAAGATCGGCTGCGAAAAGGAAAGATACAGTTGGTATCGGTTGGGGCATTATTTCCATATGTGCTATATATAACCCCGGTTTTGAATCAGTATCTGCAGCAGACGGCGGAAGAAATCCATAAGCAGTTAATTGAACTTACAGATATAAAGATGAGCCGGTATTATCAGCCGATGCAGTGGCTTCCGCATCTGACAGTGGGAAAGAAGCTGACAAAAGAACAGATGAGGGAAGCATTTTCCCTGATGCAGGAACATTTCGTCCCGATGGAAGTATCTGTGACAGAGATCGGACTGGCAAAGACAAATCCGCATAAGGATATTGTACGGATAGAATTGAATGAGTGAATATAAAAAGCGGAAAATTAAGAACTATGATAGACAGAGAAGATATGCTGGCACTGACCAGGAGAATGACAGTAAAAAGGACATCCATCACAAGAATTGCAGGTGGATATATGGATCAGGAAGGATATATAGATGGTACATTTAACACTGGATTTTTGAAATTAAGTCCGGATGAGAAAGAAAAAAATCTTCAGATAGCAAAGCAGATCCCATTTGCAGATACGAATAAGAATCTGAAAGAATATGCATTTTCCAGTGAAAAGATGAAAGGCGACAGCATGTGGAAACTTCTGATGGGAATGCGTGCATGTGGTCTGAAAAATGATGCACTGATGGAGACGTTTTATGAGATTGTAGGAGAACAGTATCAGGTAGAGGGAGATTATGCAATCTATGTATTTCACGATAGATATGATATTCCGGCGAAAGGAAAGGATCATGTCCGTCTGGGGGAATCAGAAAATATGTTTGAATATCTGATCTGTGCGATCTGTCCCGTAAGCGGGGATTATGAACTGGGGGAACCGGAGTGTGGTTTCCTGTTCCCGGCATATATGGACGGCGGTGCCGCTATGAATTATGTGGATGTTTATCAGGCAGATCGGGAGCATCCGCATATAGAATTAGAGAAGATTCTTGGCGTGTAACCGTATAATAGGATAAAAAGTCCAAAAAAGTAATTGAAGAGCCGCAGATCAGCTGTTCGGATTAAAAGATTTTATAGCTACTGGCAGCGTATTTTGCATTGTCTGGGAAAGGTATGCAACCATTTAATAATTTCAATCGACTCGGATTCTAAAGTCCATTTGAATAAGGCGTAAATGTCCTCATGGCGGTTCCGTATTTTACAGGATCAACGATCTTCTATATTGCATATCTGATCATCAGTTCCATCCAGCTTGGATATTTCCTTGGAAAAGGAACAATCTTCTCACTTTGTATCGTATTTCTGGTATTACCGGGATTGTTATACATTTTTGATAAGGTGATCCAGAAGACGACAAAGAATGCAAAATTCTTATAAAAGATAAAAAAAATATATAGATGTGATTTATAGTTTTCAATTCCTGCTGGATATCCTATAATATAGTAGATTGAGTTTATAGGAAAAGGCAGGGAATATACAATGCATACAATGAAAAAATTCATCCAGTATTATGCCCCGTATAAGGCGGTATTCTTTCTGGATCTGGTCTGTGCGGCGGTTATAAGTCTGGTAGATCTGGCATTTCCACAGATATTACGGACGCTTACGAAGACGTTGTTTACAGAACCGGCAGACAATATATTACATGCTTTACTCCCGATTGGAGCAGGGCTGCTTGTAATCTATATCTTACAGGCATTTTGTAAATATTATGTCAGCTATCAGGGACATATGATGGGAGCGAATATGGAACGGGACATGAGACAGCAGCTTTTTGACCATTATGAGAAATTATCATTTTCATATTATGATCAGAATAACTCCGGGCAGATGATGAGTAAGCTTGTATCGGATCTTTTTGATATCTCGGAATTTGCACATCATGGACCGGAGAACTTATTCATTTCCCTGATCAAAATTATTGGTTCATTCATTTTTCTGTTTTTGATCAACTGGAGACTTGCAATACCGCTTGTGGTTCTGGTTGGGTTTATGTTGTTCTTTTCATATGGACAGAATAAGAAGATGCAGGCAACATTCATGGATAACCGGCGTAAGATTGGAGATGTTAATTCCAGCCTTCAGGATACACTGGCAGGAATCCGTGTCGTACAGTCTTTTGCAAATGAAGAGATTGAACGGGAGAAGTTTAAAAAAAGCAATCAGGGATTTCTGCGTTCCAAGGATGCCAATTATAAATGTATGGGAAGTTTTATGAGCGGTAATCTGTTCTTTCAGGGGATGATGTATCTGGTCACACTGGTATTCGGCGGCTGGCTGATCGCACATGGGAAGATGGAGGCAGCGGATCTTGCGATGTATGCACTTTACATCGGTATCTTTATCAGCCCGGTCCAGATATTGGTAGAACTTACGGAAATGATGCAAAAGGGTCTGTCTGGATTCAGGAGATTTCTGGATGTGGTGGAGACAGAGCCGGAGATTGTGGATGCACCGGATGCAAGGACATTGGAAGAAGTAAAAGGACATGTGTCTTATGAGGATGTATCTTTTCATTATAGTGATGATGAGACACCGGTGCTTTCGCATGTTACATTTGATATTCCGGCAGGAAGGTCGGTGGCATTAGTCGGACCTTCGGGAAGCGGTAAGACAACAATCTGTTCCCTGCTTCCAAGATTCTATGATGTAACAGGAGGACGTGTTACGATTGACGGGCAGGATGTCAGAGGACTGACGTTAGAAAGTCTTCGTAATCAGATTGGACTGGTACAGCAGGATGTGTACCTGTTCTGTGGAAGTATTAAGGAAAATATCGCATACGGAAAAACGGGAGCATCCATGGAAGAGATTGAAGAAGCGGCAAGAAAAGCGAATATCCATGATTTTATTATGGAACTTCCAGATGGATATGATACATTTGTCGGAGAGCGTGGAACGAGACTTTCCGGCGGGCAGAAGCAGAGAATTTCGATTGCAAGGGTATTTCTTAAGAATCCATCGATCCTCATTCTGGATGAGGCGACGAGTGCGCTGGATAATGAGAGTGAACGATGGATACAGAAGAGTCTGGAAGAACTTGCGAAGAACCGGACGACGATTACGATTGCGCACAGACTATCAACAATCCGCAATGCGGATGAGATTCTTGTAGTGGCAGATAATGGAATCGCAGAGCGTGGAACACACGAAGAACTGTTAAAGAAGGGCGGAATCTATGCTCATTATAATGAGATGGGATAGATGGACTTTCAGTTGCGGGAAAATGTTATAGACAGATAATAAAAGTGTGCAGGAAGCCATAGAACTTTCTGCACATTTTTAGTAGCATATCAACTTCGTCGAAATGTTCTAATGTAATCATAATGAAATTCTCTTGTCTGATAAAGTGAAATACAGAGTTCACTTCATAAATTTGGCTTTCTCTTATATTAACAAATTTTCTCATAAAGGGAAGATATAGGATAAGTGTATGCTTAGGGTGTTTTATATCATAAAAATCTATGCTATAATCAACCTAAAAAATTAGTAAAAAAGAGAGGTAGTATCATGGATAAAATCAGAATTGGTATCGTAGGATACGGTAATATCGGACGTGGAGTAGAACAGTCCATCAAACGTAATGATGATATGGAATTAAAAGCGGTATTTACAAGAAGAGATCCTGCAAGTGTCAAGATCCAGACCGAAGGAGCAGAAGTAAAGCATTTTGATGATATGGAAGCTATGAAAGATGATATTGATGTTATGATCCTTTGTGGCGGATCTGCAACAGATCTTCCGGTAATCGGACCTAAGGTAGCAGCATCATTCAATACCATTGACAGCTTTGACACACATGCAAAGATTCCGGAGTACTTTGCCGATGTAGATGAAGCAGCAAAAGAAGGAAAGAATGTAAGTATTATCTCAGTAGGCTGGGATCCGGGAATGTTTTCACTGAACCGCCTGTATGCAGAGTCCATTCTGGTACAGGGAAGTACTTATACATTCTGGGGAAAAGGTGTCAGCCAGGGTCATTCGGATGCAATCCGCCGTATCGAGGGAGTAAAGAACGGAATTCAGTATACTGTACCGATCGAAGCAGCAGTTGATCAGGTAAGAAGCGGAAGCGAACCGGAACTGACTACAAGACAGAAACACTTAAGAGAGTGTTATGTAGTAGCAGAAGAAGGAGCAGATAAAGAAGCCATCGAAGAAGCAATCAAGACGATGCCGAACTACTTTGATGAATATGATACAACAGTAACATTTATCACAGAAGAAGAATTAAAAGAAAACCACAGCAAGATGCCTCACGGTGGATTCGTGATCCGTACCGGAGAGACAGGATGCGAAGGCAACAAGCATGTGATCGAATATTCTCTGAAACTGGATTCCAACCCAGAATTCACGGGAAGCGTTCTGGTTGCTTATGCACGTGCAGCACACAGACTTTCTAAGAAGGGTGAATCAGGAGCAAGAAGCGTATTCGATATCGCACCGGCTATGCTGTCTCAGATGACACCGGAAGAGTTAAGAGCACATATGCTGTAATTTTTAGATACCATAGTATGAAAACCAATGGGGACAGGAAAAATGGATTTTTTCCTGTCCCTGCTGGTTTTAAAGAGGGAGAAAAGAAGCTATTTAAAGTAAAAGATTTTACGTACAATACCGGAACGTCCGATCGGTCAGAATTCTGGCAAAGATCAGTCCGAGAGGTAACATTACAATAATCATAATCGCTGAAGTAAACCACGAAACCGCATCCGGCAGGGACATAATCCCGAAATTATAAATCGCACGGTACAGGTAAAGTCCCGGAACCATGATCACAATAGAAGGCACGGTAAGCGAGATTCTCGGATATCCGTTACTCTTCTTAATAAAAGAAGCAAGCAATCCGGCAGTCAGAGCCCCGATAAATGCGGCGGCGGCCGGAGGCATATGTGTGAAATCAACAAGTTCAAGCCGGAGTGTATTGGCAATGGCGCCAATAAATGCAGCCGTTGCTGCCATTGAATGGGAACTGTTGAACATGATCGAGAAACCGAATACTCCGCAAAAGCTTGCAATCACACGGAAGATTAGACGGGTAGTAGCGCTTAAATGCAGCGCTGTAAAATCGGCCGGTTCCAGATGCAGAAGTAAAGCCATGATCCATGCAAATAAAGTGGCAACCATAACGATAATGATTGCATAAGTAAGCCGTTCCAGTCCCGAACGCAGATCCAGTTTTGCAAGGTCGATCCCGCTTGTAATAAATGGAAATCCCGGGATGATGAACAGCATCGAGCAGATATAACCAGCCTCATGAAACTCCGGAATGCGAAAGACAAGTTCCGCAAGCTTCAGAAAGATTGCATAAGTAAAGCAAGCGGCAGATACAGATACTGCAATATTCAAAAACAGTGTGTAATGGTGTTTGATTAGTTTCATACGGATCAGATTACCAATTCCGGCAGCAATAAAAGCCAGAATCATCTCAACCGGTCCACCTCCGAGTAAAAAAGTAAAGCCACAGCAGGCAAGAGCTGCGGCAAGGCCCAGTTTTGCAGGTGAATAAAGAGCATGGATTTCCTCAATTTCATCCAGTCGTTTATGGATATCTTCACCAGTCATATGGGCTTCTTCTTCTGGAAAATGATCTACGAACTGTTCCATGCGGTAAAGCTTTGAGGTATTCACTCCTGTATTGGCAATACTCAATGACTGGGAAACACAATCGTTTCCATCAAAACAGTTGAATACAATAGACATCAATCCTACGTCTACCGTACAGGTTACACCAAGCTCTTTGGAAAGCCGGTTCATAGAAGTCCGTACACGCCATGCACCGGTCCCGCAGGAGAGCATGATTAACCCCACGCGGCCAATGACAGAAGCTTTCTCAATCAATCCGGCCTCTGCAATCAGCACGTTACTGTCATCATTGGCATAATCATGCCATGGAATCTCCATATGATTTTTTTCCATAATATCAATAAAGTCAGAATTAGTTGTCTGCATAAATGATCGCCTCTGCTTTGGAAACGTGGCGTTCCAGATTTTTTAAGAAATGTGAATTCGGAAGGAAAACTCCGATCTCATCATAATGGTTATTATCTTCAACAAGAGAATCCTGTCCATAGAATACATAGGACATAGGAAGCTCTTTCTGAAGTTTTATGACAATATCCAGAATAGCAGAATAAGCTTCTGCTTCGGTTTCTTTTAATTTTACGGTATCTGGTAATTCACGGATCAACAGTACACCGTTATTCTTTTCCAGGATGTTTTGTTCCGGTTCCATATCGTCGGATGTATAAGAATGGCTGTAGCGGTATGCCTGTGCCAGAAAAATATTCTTTGGAGCTCTGAGATCTGTATACACCTCATGGAAATAACGGTATTCCCGTTCATGAATCGATCTTTTATATTCCGGAAGTAAAATTCCGTTTTCATCTGTCATAATCATCGGATTCTGTTTTCCGTCTGCATTGAACCGATAGGGAATCAGGAATGCATTTCTTAAAAGATCAAAGACTGTATTCTGGCAGATAGCCATCAGAAACGCAGATAAATCCCGGTTGCGATAGGAATTGAAAAGAGCTTGTGTGAATTCTGTAGATGATGGAGAGTCTGGAAGGTCTACCCCATCGTTACTGAATAAGTAACTGCAGAATGTTTCCAGCAGTTTTTCACAGGCCCATTTATCTTCGGATATTTTCTTAAATAATATTTCTGATTTTTCTTCTCGTGGAAAAAGTGTTTTCTCTTCCATGATCATACGCTTCCTTTCATATTTCATCCGAATAAATTATACAACTGTGATAAAGATAAGTGAAAGCTATAATTAATATAGCGGATATATGATTGTGATATCATGAAGCGGCAAAATATGTTCCTCTTGACCGCTTATACTTAAGCCCGCAATGTGGATTCGCATCCTGCGAGATCGGCAATAAGCTGACCGAAGAGGAACAGTGGGCAAAACTTAAGCTCGTAAAAGAGATTGCCGGCGAAGTATGGCCAGACAGATAAGCCAGAAGAATTTTTCCGAGTCCATTGATCAAAACTGGTATTTAAGACAGACAGAGTATATACTAATAACAAAGCCTACAGGAAAAGATGGAGGTGAACCTATATGGATGTTGCAACAATGATAGCGCTTAATAACATGAATATGCTTACGGCGCTGACAGTACAGGCGGCAAACAATGTAATCACAATTGTAAATGGAGAAAGGACGGAAGAAGATATGGATGGTTCAATGTTAGATCAGTATATGGGAAAAGACTGTACAATAAGTCTTTTTAATGAAGTCGGAGCAATCAAAGGAAAGCTCATGGAAGCGGATATGCAGTGGGTAAAGGTTGATACCAGGAAGGGAACACAGCTTATTAACAGAAATATGATCCGGAATATTACATTTGATAATAAGTAAAATGAATAACAGAGGAACAAAGATAAGAACATATATTTCCCATTGGCGGAACCTTGGATATGACAATGAAAAGCGTCTGAAGCATGCACCGACGATCGCCAGGGATAATTTGAAATTACTGGAAAATTGCTGTATCTGGCTGATACCGGTCATTGCATTTATTATGATTGTAAGATGTGCGTACTGGGGAATCTCCGTTGCCAACATATTGCCGTTCATGCTGCTGATCGTGGAATTTTTAGTGATGATCATTCTGGTAAGAGAAGATGTCCTGTTAAAAAGAGGTATCATAAAAAAGAACCGGATACTTACAAGAACTGTAATCTTTACCTTATATCTGGTTACATTGTATTATGATGTTGTAAGGCTTCCGGAAGAGAGAAATGTATTGCTCTGTGTATTTCTTGTAACCTACGGAACAGTATTTGATATCTATCCGGAAAATAATCTCAAGATTGCAATCAGCATGTTCCTGCTTACCGGTATTCTGGAATATAATCTGGAATCCTACCCGGTGTTCCGCTATAATATGCTGAATAATGTGATCGCAATTCTGATCGGTTGTTTCGTATCATGGAACAAAGTAAAGAATAAAATGGAAGTTCTGGTACGGGAAGAATATAAGAAAGAGCTGCAGGAAAAAGAATCCCAGATCAGCATCATGATGAGCCAGGTGCAGCCACATTTTCTCTATAATACATTATCAACGATACGGATTTTGTGTGGAATCGATGTAAAGAAAGCACAGGATTCACTTCTGAATTTTACAGAATATATCCGTGAGAATCTGGATGTACTTGGAAGCACGGAGATGATCCCGGTGACACAGGAACTTGGGCATGTCAAACGTTATGTGAATCTGGAACAGATGCGTTATGGAGAAAAATTACAGGTGGAATATGACGTGCAGGATGTAGAATTTTTAATTCCACCACTTACCATACAGCCGGTTATGGAAAATGCGATCAAGTACGGAGCAGGTGATAAAAGAGGCGGAGGAACCGTTAAACTTATGCTCCGGAAAGAGGGTCATATGAATGTGATTGTAGTAGAAGATGATGGAAATGGTATTGATGCATCATCCATTGAAGAAATACCGCTAAAAGATGATGGAAGAACACATATCGGACTTAAAAATGTAAAGGAAAGAGTTGAAAAGATGGCTGATGGTAAGCTTGATTTCTATAGTAGAAAAGGATGCGGAACCATCGTGACCATCTATATACCGGATGAGAAGGACTAGAGGGAGGAATGTGTGATGAATATCATTGCAGTAGATGATGAACAGCTGTTGCTCTACGAATTGTTAAATGAACTGGAAAAAGTATTCCCGGATGCAGATCTGATTGGATTCGATGAAGGGGAGGATGCGCTGGAGCATATTGAAAAAATGAAAGGACATCTGGATTATGCATTTCTGGACATCAAACTCAGGGGAATGACAGGGATCCAGCTCGCAAAACAGATAAAAGACAGAAAACCAGAGACCAAGATCATATTTTGTACGGCATATTCAGACTATGCCCTGGAAGCATATCAGGTGCATGCAGTCGGATATATTATGAAGCCGGTCACAGCAGATAAGATCAGGGAACAGCTGGAAGCACTGAAACAGATATTAAAATCACCGGTAATAGAAGATGACGGCAAATTAAATGTACATACATTTGGCACATTTGAAGTATTCAGGAAGGGGAAACCACTGGTATGGGAACGGGAGAAGGCGAAAGAGCTGCTGGCCTATCTGATCGACAGAAGAGGTGCAGCGGTATCCAATACCGGAATTGCAGTAGTATTATGGGAAGATGACAGCAAGACAAGGAATGTACAGACCGTTATGTCATCCCTTCGGAAAACATTGAAAAATGCAGGCTGCGAGGATATCCTGATCCGTGCAAGAAATGCAACATCCATTGATGTAAAGAAAGTACATTGTGACTTTTATGATTTTCTGGGTGGGAATAGTCTGGCCGTCAATACATACCATGGAGAGTATATGCAGCAGTATGGCTGGGCAGAGAATACAAGGAGCAATCTGAGTTAAATTTATAAAAAATCTATTGACATCAGACAGATTGGTTCTTATACTGAGAATTGTAAATAAAACACGGGGAGCTTGTGTACCAGGCTGAGAGGAAGTTGAGAGCTTCGACCCATATACCTGATTTGGATAATGCCAACGTAGGAATGTATAACGTAGAGTTTAGGAGAGATGCATTTAGTTGGTGTCTCTCTTTTTTATATCTAAGTATACAAGATTATCAGAGCATCCACGATGCAGCTATCGGTTATGGTGAAAAGAGATCGAGACAGCTGAACAGACAGGGTGTTAATAATCAGGAAAAATAAAATATCGGATAAGTTGAGAGTGAGCGAGAGTTCATGAAGGGGTGCACCACCACGGGTGTATTTACTTTGTGAACTCTTTTTTTCATCTGACAGGGATTCCCGGAATCTTTCAATATTTTTTTATTGGATTTTCCGGGAGGCTAAAGTCCGGGAAAGGAGAACGCACATGATTATTGTAAATGGAAAAGAAATCAATCTGACAAAAGATACTTCTGTAGCAGAATATCTGGAACAAAACCGGTATCAGGTAAAAAGAATTGCGGTAGAGCTGAATGGAGACATCCTTCCAAAATACAGCTATTCCGATACCATGTTAAAAGACGGCGACCGTCTGGAAGTTGTGACATTTGTAGGAGGAGGCTAACATTGATGGGAAAGGAAACAGCAGTGGAAAATACGACAGAAAAAGTGCTCAGTAAAGAAGAAATTTTAAATGCACTGAATGAACGTCACTCTCCGGAAAAACAGGCACTTTTATCCGCTGGATATGTGGCGATTGCCGGGCTTGGCGGACTTGGGTCAAATGTAGCATATGCACTTGCAAGGATTGGTGTGGGACATCTGCATCTGATTGATTTTGATGTGGTAGATATCACGAATCTGAACCGGCAGCAGTACTTTATGGAGCATATCGGGATGTATAAGACAGATGCGCTTAAGTCATTATTGCTAAAAATTAATCCGTATCTGGATATTCAGACCGATTGTGTGAAAGTAACAGAAGAAAATCTTCAGGAGCTTTTTAAAGACGCACCGATTGTCTGTGAAGCATTTGATAATCCGGAGGCGAAAGCAATGCTGGTAAATGGAATACTGGAACATTTCCCAGAGAAAAAACTGGTATCAGCAACTGGAATGGCCGGATATGGAAGTAGTAATACCATCCGTACGCAGAAGCTTATGAAGAATTTTTACCTCTGCGGAGACAGGGAGACAGAACCAACCTACGGGAATGGTCTGATGGCGCCAAGAGTTGCAATCTGTGCAGCGCATGAGGCAAATATGATCACACGGCTGATACTGGGAGAAGAAGACGTCTAAGCATGTGATCGGTATATGTTCAGAAGAAGCTGCCGGGTGCTATCGGGGTAGCTGTATAGGAATTGTATGATAGTCCGGATGATGCCGGGAAGATAAGAACATATGATATCAGTATAACAAATGAAAGAAGGATTAGATTATGGATAAAAAAGAAATGAAAAAAGCAGATACATTTACTCTGGGAGGAAAGGAGTTTACCTCACGTTTTATACTTGGCTCAGGGAAATTTTCATTGGATCTGGTAAAAGCCTGTGTGGAAAAAGCCGGAGCACAGATTATCACACTTGCACTCCGCCGTGCCAATGAAGGCGGGCTTGCTAATATTCTGGACTATATACCAGAGGATGTGACACTGCTTCCGAATACATCAGGAGCAAGAAATGCAGAAGAAGCAGTACGTATTGCGAGACTTTCCAGAGAAGTCGGATGCGGTAATTTTGTCAAAGTAGAGGTAGTAAGAGATTCGAAATACCTGCTTCCGGATAACTATGAGACAATCAAGGCAACAGAGATCCTTGCAAAAGAAGGATTTGTAGTTATGCCATATATGTATCCCGATCTGAACGCTGCAAGAGATCTGGTCAATGCAGGAGCTGCATGTATTATGCCGCTTGGTGCACCAATCGGATCAAATAAAGGACTTTGTACAAAAGATTTTATCCAGATTTTGATCGATGAGATTGATCTGCCGATCATTGTAGATGCCGGAATCGGGCGTCCATCCCAGGCATGTGAGGCAATGGAAATGGGAGCAGCTGCAGTCATGGCTAATACAGCAATTGCAACGGCTGGAGACGTACCGGCGATGGCAGAAGCATTTAAGAAGGCAATCGAAGCTGGCAGAAGTGCTTACCTTTCCGGACTTGGAAGAACAATCGAACGCGGTGCCAGCGCATCTTCACCACTGACGGGATTTCTGCAGGATTAGGAGGCTGATAAGATGGAACAGGAAAATAGAAATAATACAATAAAAGAAGAAAATGAACAGGGCACAACAAAAACTTCGAGAAAAGATACAGAAAAAGAGGGACGTGAAATAACACATATAAATGAAAGTATCTTAAGCAAGGAGATTCTGGAAGATCAAAAGAAGAACCGCATCGATCATATGACATACCTTCCTGGTATGGAGGATATCGGATCAGAGATACTCGATCAGGTTGTAGCAGCGATGAACAGATATGATTGTGACAGCTATACAGCAGAAGATGTAAAACGTGCGCTGGCACATACGGAACGTACACCGGAAGATTTTCAGGCGTTATTATCCCCGGCAGCACTGCCATTTCTGGAAGAAATCGCACAGGCAGCGCAGATAGAGACAAGAAAACATTTTGGAAACAGCGTCTATATGTTTACACCAATCTATATTGCAAACTATTGTGAAAACTATTGTATCTATTGTGGATTTAACTGCCATAATAAGATTAACCGTGCACAGTTAACAGCAGAAGAGATAGAAAAGGAAATGGCAGCAATTGCAAAGACCGGCCTTCAGGAAATTCTGATCCTGACGGGTGAAAGCCGCAACAAGTCTACAGTAGAATACATTGGTGAGGCATGTAAGATCGCCAGAAAATATTTTAAAGTTATCGGCCTTGAAATCTATCCGGTAAATTCCGATGAATATGCATATCTGCATGAATGCGGCGCTGATTATGTAACCGTATTTCAGGAGACCTATAATTCAGATAAATACGAGACACTTCATCTTGCGGGACATAAGAGAATCTATCCATACCGTGTCAATGCACAGGAAAGAGCATTAAGAGGCGGCATGCGCGGCGTCGGATTCGGAGCACTTCTTGGACTGGATGATTTCCGGAAGGACGCATTTGCAACAGGGTATCATGCTTACCTGTTACAGAGAAAATATCCACATGCAGAGATTGCATTCTCCTGTCCGAGACTCCGTCCGATCATCAACAATGACAGGATCAATCCGATGGATGTGCATGAGCCGCAGCTTCTGCAGGTAGTGTGTGCATACCGTCTGTTTATGCCATTTGCAAGTATTACAGTTTCGACAAGAGAATGTGAAAGAGTCCGCGATAATCTGGTAAGCATTGCTGCAACAAAGATATCTGCAGGCGTAAGTACCGGTATCGGAAGTCATGTAGAAGATATCGAAGACAAGGGTGACGATCAGTTTGAAATTTCAGATGGACGTTCTGTGGATGAGGTATATCAGGCACTTCTGAAACATAATCTTCAGCCGGTGATGAGTGATTATATCTATGTGTAGGACAGAGTTTATGATAGAAAATGAGAGGAATCATTTAAAGAATCAGACATTCAGAATTATTGCAGTCAGTAACCGTAAGCTTTGTAAGCGTCCATTTTTAGAGCAGATAGAAAGAGTCTGTAAGAGACATCCAGAAGCTGTGATCTTAAGAGAAAAAGATCTGACAGAAGAGGAATACAGAGCACTGGCTAAAGAAGTAATGGAAATCTGCAGTCACTATCAGGTACTGTGTATTCTTCACAAATTCTGGAAAGCAGCGGTGGAAATGGAATGTACGGCGGTGCATCTTCCACTTCCTGTTTTTCGAATGCTGACTGATGAAGAAAAAAATAAGTTTACAAAGATTGGAATTTCTATACATTCTGTAGAGGAAGCAAAAGAAGCAGAGCAATTGGGAGCTTTCTATCTTACGGCAGGGCATGTCTATGCGACAGACTGTAAAAAAGGCTTACCGCCAAGAGGGCTTGATTTTCTGGAAGAGATCTGCAAGACAGTCAGCATTCCGGTGTACGGAATCGGAGGAGTCAGATTCGATGAAAAGCAGTGGCAGGATATGGAAAGATGCGGAGCTGCCGGAGGGTGTATAATGTCCGGAATGATGGAAATATAATATCAAAAAGAAGTAAGGACATATGACCTTTGAAGAAAACCATAGAATTATTAAAATACAAGTAAAAATTTTAAAGGAGAACGTGTATGAAAAATACTGTCAAAAAATGTTTACTTGTATTTTGTGTTATGAATCTTGTCGGAATTGCAGTTGCCCTCTTTCTGGCAAGTGGTCTTGGAAGTGATTCCATCGGACTTTTATGTGATGGAATCCGTCATGTATTGCCGGTCAGTTTTGGAAATGCATCATTGTTGTATAATTTACTTATTATCGTAGTAGCATTCATTGTTGCAAAAGAAAATCTGGGATTAGGAACTGTTGTATATGCATTAGTTTCAGGATATTTTATAGATTTTTATGGATATGTAATTGAATTGCTTAAAGTGAATGAAAATATCATGGCAGTCAGAATTCTGAGTTTTATAATTGGACAATGCTGTCTGAGTCTTGGACTGGCGATATTAATTCAGTTAAAATTAGGAATGAATGCACTGGATGCGGTATTGTATAAGATACAGGAAAAAAGTAAACTGCCGTATGCGGGTCTGAGAACTGGATGCGATATCAGTTACGTCATACTTGGAACATTAATGGGTGGAACATTCGGAATCGGAACAATCTGTTCAGTATTGTTGACAGGAACCATGGTGAGTAAGATAATAAAAGTAATAGAAAAATCAATCACAGGTGATAAGTATGAAGCTGGAAAAGTTATGGGGAAAATATAAATCGGACGGTGATTTTAATCTGCAGGCATTACCGGAATCTCTGGTAAAGCAAGGGGTATTAGTAGAGTATGAGAAGAACAGCATACTTGTATCCAGAGGTGAACGGCCAGACTACATATACTTTATACAGGAAGGTATGGTTGCAGGCATCCGGGAGTATGCAAATGGAAGTACGTATAGTTATTTTCAGCTAAACAGTACGAATGGAAGTGTAGGACTTCTGGAGATACTTGCCGGGAAAGAGCATTATATTGCGACGCTTAGTACGATAACAAGAGTGAAGGCGCTAAGGATAGATGCTGCACTGGTATATCAGACGATTATGGAAGAGAATGAACTACTCAGAAAATGTATTAATCTTCTTGCGGATGATTTGTATAAGCGTTCAGGAAATGATGGGATTATGTATTATATGTCAGGATTGGACCGTGTGAGATTCTTTTTGCTCACATATTATGAGGGGCATCAGAAAAGTGCCAAAGGAGAGGTGCTTGTAGAGGCTGAATATCAGGATATTGCCAATGGAATCGGTATGAGTATCCGGACAGTGGGACGGAATCTTCAGAAGCTAAAAGAAACTGGTGAATTAAAAAATATACAGAAAAAGATCATTATGGGAAAATAGCAGTATGAAAAACTACAGGCAAATATTTATTCATAATGAATAAAAGCAGCAGGAATTTTGGAATAAAATTCCTGCTGTTTTATTCTGATCGAACATAAAATTGATCTGGTGGCAGAGTATTGTGATTCTATTCTGTTAATGTATCAGGGAGAACTGGTTATGCATGGAGAAGCAAAAGATGTTCTGACAGATCCAAAAGTATTGGAATATGGTGGACAGCTTCCGCAGATTGTACTTTATTTTCTCCAAAAAGGCACTGTAAAAGGAAATGAAATTCCTCTTACAGTAAAAAAAGCAGTTGAAAAGATTGTGAAGGGGGTACAGTGGTAATGGCATATTTAGAGCTTAAAAACGTATCATTTCAGTATCCGAATGGATATACAGCAGTTGAAAATGTCAGTATGGAATTTGAAAAAGGAGAAAAAGTTGCGATCATCGGACAAAATGGTGCTGGAAAGACAACAACCGTAAAATTGATGAATGGACTGCTGCGTCCGACAAAAGGCGAAGTTCTGGTTGGTGGTGCAAGCACAGAGAAGTATACAACAGCACAGATTGCAAAGAATGTAGGATATGTATTTTAGAATCCAGATGACCAGATTTTTCAGGACAGTATTTATAAAGAAATCGCTTTTGGATTATTAAAAAGTAGAATGGAAAAGGCTGAGATTGACAAGAAAGTAAAAGAAGCAGCAAAGCTTTGTGGACTCGAGAACGTATTAGAGGAACATCCATATAATCTGTCATATTCAAAGAGAAAATTCATCACGATTGCAGCAATTATTGCAATGGATCCGGATGTAGTAATCCTGGATGAGCCGACAGCAGGGCAGGACAGAGGTTCAACAGAAAGACTTGGAGAGATCATGAACTGGCTGACGGCAAAGAACAAGATTGTGATTACAATCACACACGATATGGAATTCGTCGTAAAAGAATTTAAAAGAGTCATCGTAATGGCAAAAAAACAAAAACGCAGAGATGCAGACCCAAAAGAAATTTTCTGGGATGAGGAACTGTTAAAATTCAGTAATCTGAAACAGCCATACATCTGTCAGTTCGCTAATCTTCTCGGATACAGGGATGTATTAACAATAGACGATATGATTGGAGTGACGAAATAATGAGACAGATATGGATAGATTGTGATCCGGGACATGATGATGCGATGGCGATACTTACAGCAATTGCGAATCCAGAAAAATTAAAAATTCTGGGAATTTCTACAGTAGGTGGGAATCAGACAATAGAAAAAGTTACTACAAATGCAAAAAATATTCTGGAATTTGTACATGCAGATATTCCACTTGCAAAAGGCCAGGACAGACCACTTGTAAAACCACTGAATACAGCACCGGAAGCACATGGAGACAGTGGAATGGATGGACCGTATTTTAATGGAACAGATTATCCGGTAGCTTCGGAAAATGCAGTGGATTTTATGTATCATAAGATTATGGACTCGGAAGAAAAGATAACAATTGTTGCATTGGCTCCCTTGACTAATATTGCGTTACTTTTGAAAGCATATCCACAAGTGAAAGAAAAGATAGAGTGTATCAGTATGATGGGGGGCGGTATCAGTCATGGAAACTGTACAGAACTGGCAGAATTTAATATATATGTAGATCCGGAAGCGGCACACATCGTATTCCATTCGGGAGTACCGATTGTGATGGCAGGTCTTGATGTTACAGAGCAGGCAGCAATTACACTGGATGAGATCAAAGCATTAAAAAATAAAGGAAAAGTCAGTCATCTGACTTATGAACTGTTGAGATTTTATAATGAGACTGGCAAGCAGTTCGGTTTTGCAGACAGTCCGATCCATGATCTTTGTGCGGTGGAATATCTGCTTGCACCGGAGATTTTTTTGGGAAGAAAATGCTATGTAGATATTGCAACAGATGATGGAAGACAGTCTTCTGAAATGTAAAAGAATCATAAGAGAAAAAACAAATTTTATACCGGAGATAGCAATTGTGCTCGGTTCAGGACTTGGCAATTATGCTGAGAAAATGGAGATTGTAACGGAAATTTCATATACAGAGATAGAAGGATTTCCGGTATCAACAGTTGCCGGACATGATGGAAAGTTTTTGTTTGGATATATCGGGGAAAAAGCAGTGGTAATGATGAAAGGAAGAGTTCATTATTATGAAGGTTATGAGATGGAAGATGTTGTACTTCCGATACGTTTGATGAAAATGCTTGGTGCGGAAACTCTGATCCTTACAATGCAGCAGGTGGAATTGATTCGTCTTATATACCGGGAGACTTAATGTTGATTGAAGATCAGATTACATCATTTGTGCCAAGTCCACTCAGGGGGCAGAATCTGGAAAGTCTGGGTACACGTTTTCCTGATATGAGCAGAATTTATGATTCAGAGTTAAAAGCAATTGCGGAAAAGATTTCTCAAAAGCAGCACTTAGATTTAAAACAAGGAGTATATCTGCAGACACAGGGACCAAACTATGAATCTCCGGCAGAGATAAAGATGTATGCGGCATGTGGAGCACATGCAGTTGGAATGAGTACAGCGTGTGAAGCTGTTGCAGCAAGGCATATGGGAATGAGAATTCTTGGAATTTCCTGTATTTCGAATATGGCAGCTGGGATATTGGATCAGCCGTTAAATCATCTGGAAGTACAGGAAACAGCTAACAAAATCCAGAGTACATTTGAACAACTGATAAGTGGGATTATAGAAGAATTGTAGAAGCAATCCCAAACAGGATTGGAGAACCGACAGGTAATAGATACGAAAGACAACAGAATCAGGAGAAGATGATGAGAATATTTTGGATTGTACTGGACAGTGCAGGGATTGGAGATGCACCGGATGCGGCGTTGTTTGGTGATGAAGGAAGTAATACGATAAAACGGTGTTATGACAGTGGCAAATTGAAAGTTCCGAATATGCAAAGACTTGGCTTGTTCAATATCAATGGGATGGCATATGGAGAATCGGTGCAGAATCCGGCAGGCGGATATGCTAGATTGAAAGAGCAGTCGATGGGAAAAGATACCACTACAGGACATTGGGAGATGGCAGGAATGATATCCGAACAGCCATTCCCAACATATCCGGAAGGATTTCCAGAAGAAATCATAGAAGAGTTTGAAGAAAAGACAGGCAGGAAAGTCTTGTGTAATCGTCCATATTCGGGAACAGAAGTATTGAAGGTATATGGAAAAGAGCATGTGGAGACAGGAAATCTTATTGTCTATACATCAGCTGACAGTGTATTTCAGATTGCAGCGCATGAGGATGTGGTTCCGGTTGAAATACTTTATGAATATTGTAAGATTGCAAGACAGATACTTCAAGGCAGGCATGCAGTAGCAAGAGTAATTGCAAGACCATTTACCGGAAGTTATCCGAATTATGTCAGAACCGAAAGACGACATGATTTTTCGCTGGAACCGAAGGAAGAAACAATTCTGGATGCGGTGGAAAAAGCCGGAAAAGATGTGATAGGAGTCGGAAAAATCTTTGATATTTTTGCGGGAAAGGGAATTACAATATCAACGCCAAATCATGGAAATCCGAAAAATATGGAAAAAGTATTTGAGATTGCCCGAGAAGAATTTGACGGAATCTGTTATGTTAATCTGGTTGATTTTGATATGCTTTATGGTCACAGACGTGATATAGAGGGATATACGAAGGCATTGAATGAATTTGATGAACAGCTTGGAACCTTGTTGGCTATCATGAAGCCCGATGATACTCTTTTTATTACAGCAGATCATGGATGTGATCCGGGATATAAGGGAACAGATCATACAAGGGAATGTGTGCCATTATTGTATTATGGACCAGAAAAATGTATGAAAAGAAATCTTGGTGTAAGAGAAAGCTATGCAGATATAGCGGCGACAATTGCAGAATTATTGAAAGTACCATATGTGGGAGCTGGAAAGAGCATGATTCTGGATTGATTATGTAATTAAAATGAAATAAGGAATTAGAAAACAGGAAACTTTTGAGTATCATTCTCTAATGTTTCCTGTTTTTTGAACTACTGTGCGTTTGAAAGAAGTTCGAAGTAGTAGTTTCTGTAGACAGAAAAATATATAAAAAAGTATCGTAGAAATACGAAAAATCAAAGCCAATCTTGTATCGGTAAATGTGGATAAACTTGTGAATGAAGGTTATCTGGAGCGGAAAAGTGTAGAAGGGGACCGAAGAAAAGTCCATCTGATCTGTACAGAAAAGTCAAAAGAGATTATCCAAGAAGGACAGAAACTCCAGCAGTCATTCGTTGAAAAACTATTTGAAGGAATGAATGAAGAGACAAGAAAAGCACTTCAAAAAGGAATGGCGCATATGGATGCGAATATAGAGAAGATGTTGGAGGAAAAGAACTAGATGAATACAATATTAATGATCATCGTAACATTTTTTGCAGGTATGGGAGCCGGACTCGGAACCGGATTTGCCGGAATGAGTGCGGCGGCAGTGATCAGTCCGATGCTGATCACATTTCTTGGAATGGATCCTTATATGGCAGTCGGAATCGCGCTTTCATCAGATGTACTTGCAAGTGCAGTATCTGCCTATACATATGGAAAGAATAAGAACCTGGATGTGAAGAATGGTCTGATCATGATGGTCAGCGTACTTGCCTTTACCGTTGTGGGAAGTTATCGGCAGTATTTGCGAATAAGGCAACACCAAAGACTTTGAACCGGGCGACGGGTGTGATATTAGTGGTTCTTGGGATTGTGGTTATGGCGTTTTCTTTGTTAAGTTAATATAGCGAATTTGTCACTAGCTAACAGAAGATTGATATTTTAGAGCTATGGTTTTATTATTAGAGTTAGATGTGACTAATAGAAAGAGGGATGAACCATGGCAAAAACATCAAAAGAATATAAAAATATGTCAGTAAAAGAATTTACCAAAGCTGCAAAGATATACGATTCCGGACATTCAGGAATATACGAAATATGTAAATATGACTATCCAAAGGTTCTCGCAGAACTGGAGAATATAGAATTTAAAGACGTTCTGGACTGTGGATGCGGAACCGGTCCGATGGTCGAGATATTGACAGAAAAATATCCGGATAAGCAATATACAGGACTTGACCTGACACCGGAAATGATCAAAAAAGCGAAGAAAAAGAACCTGAAGAATACAGAATTCGTAGTAGGGGACTGTGAAAATCTTCCGTTTGCAGACGAATCCTTTGACGTGATCATCTGCACGAACAGCTTTCATCATTACCCGAACCCACAGGCATTCTTTGACAATGTATACAGAGTACTCAGAAAGAATGGAAGACTGATATTAAGAGATTATACTTCTAATGGAGTGGTGCTTTGGTTCATGAATCATATCGAACTTCCGCTTGCACGGCTGGTCGGACACGGTGATGTCAAAGTGTATAAAAGAGAGGAATTCAAAGAGATGCTTGAAAAAGCAGGATTTACTAAGATGAAGATTAAGGAAGAAGAAAAATTCCGGTGCCATGTGGTTGCGGTGAAAACGAAATAGAACTATATACACTTACAGATGCCCCCTTCTGGAAATCAGAATATAAAATGCAATAACAGCATATAAAAAATTGTTCCCCCTGCAATCGACACCAGCATCTGTCGCTTCCATATATGTAGTCCACAGGTGACAATAATTGCAAGAAGTTCAGGAATTCCATGACTGCCCTGCATTACATTTACATTTCTAAGACAGTAAATGACCAGCATGCCAAAGACAGCAGATGGCAGAAATTTCCCGATATACTGGATGAACGCCGGTGTCTCTTTATTTTCACGGAATACGAGAAAAGGAAGAAAGCGTGTGGTCATAGTGCCGAGAACGCATAAGGCGATGGTGATGATCTGTTGTGTGAGTGTCATGTTAGTTTTCCTCCTTTTCCAGTCTGTGACGTAAAACAGTAAGCAGCACAACGATCGTAATCATTGTCGGAATCATAAAAGAATCCGCTCCGAATATCAGCAGGCAGATGAGCGATACGCCGAGTCCGATCAGAGAAGAGAGGTGCTGATCTTCCTTCAACCACTGATCCATGAAGATTACAACGAACATGGCAGTCATCACAAAGCTGATTCCGTCCGTGTTGATCTTCAATAAAGAACCGATGATTCCTCCGGTTGTCGCAGAAGCAACCCAGTAAAACTGATTCAATAATGTGACGAAGAACATGAACCAGCCGCGGTCTACGTCTTCAGGGATGTCTGCCGTATAATTAACGGAAAATGTCTCGTCACACATGCCATATATCAGATAGAATTTCTTCCATCCGGTTCCTCTGAATTTATCCAACATGGAAATACCGTAGAACAGATGTCTTGCCTGGATTAAAAGAGCCATAATGAACACCTGAAGCGGTGCAAATGGACTTAATAACATTTCCACAGCGACAAATTCCAAGGAACCACCGTAGATCAGCATACTCATAAACAGCGGGTAGACAAAAGAAAATCCGGATGCGTTCATATAGATTCCATAAGCGGCTCCCAGAAATATGAAACCTGTCATAATGGGAATCGTACATGGGAAAGCAGCTTTCAGAGCTTTTCGTCTCATAAAATAATAATCTCCTTTGTGAAATATATAAGAAAAAGAAAGATAAATATTTTTTATTATTCTTTAATGTTTCCTTTTTTGATATTTTCTTTGAGTATCTGGTCTGTCACCTTATATAAAGTCTCAGATCCAAGCTGTGTTTTCCGCTGTCTTCCATATACCTGTTCGGAAGTTACCTGATGCTCTCGCCAGTCACCTCCGCCGTTACTGTTATTGAGAAGCAGTGGCTGCAGGTTATCCAGGGAATGCGCGAACTTGGACTCTGGTGTCTGGTAATTTTCGAATTCATCAAAGAGTGCAGTCAGTTCTTTTTTCTGATCTTCTGGTAACAGTGAGAAAATTCGTTCTTTGGCAGCATCTTCACGTGCTTTCTGCGTCTTTAATCCGTCTGTATCGTAGGCATAAGTATCTCCGGCGTCAATTTCCACAATGTCATGGATCAGACACATGATCATAACTTTGGCGATATCGACAGGTTCATTGGCATAATCTTTTAACAGGTATGCCATAATTGCCATATGCCAGGCATGTTCCGCATCATTTTCACGTCTTCCGTGTCCGGAAAGGTGGGTCTGTCTCAATATATTCTTTTCTTTATCAATTTCGAGAATGAAATCAAGTTGTTGTTTTAATCTTTCATTCATGATGAATTCCTCCTTATATGATTGGTACGAACAAACTATAAGATAGTATAACATAAAAGAAAGCAAGATGAAAAGCAAAAGCACAGAAAACATATAAAACATATAAAACATATTGACATACTAGGGAAATGGTGTTAAACTCCAGTTATTGAAAGATAAAAGAGAGAAAAGCTTAGAAGGCAGGTGCAGGAAGTAATGAAACAGATATTATGCTTTGGGGATTCGAATACGTGGGGGTTGGATGGAGAGACCGGAAAGCGCTTTCCATGGGAAGAACGTTGGACCGGAATCTTACAGGAAAAACTGGCAGACCGAGATATTAGAATTGTTGAGGAAGGTCTGTGTGGAAGAACGACCATATTTGAAGATCCGCTTCGTCTGGGAAGACGGGGAATAGAATTGCTTCCGACATTATTGGAGACGCACACGCCGGATGCAGTCGTATTGATGCTTGGAACGAATGACTGCAAAACCATATTCGGAGCGTCAGCAGAAATCATCGGAAAAGGAATTGCCAGACTGCTTGAACAGATCAATCAGTATGCAGATAAGATGAAGGTTCTTGTGATATCTCCGATTTATCTGGGGGAAAAGGTATGGCAGGACGGATATGATCAGGAATTTTCGCCGGAATCCGTGGAAGTATCAAAGAAATTAGAAGCAGTATATGAAAAAGTAGCCGGAAGGTATGGCAAACGATTCATGCGGGCAGCAGATTATGCAAGTCCGTCAGAAGCAGATCAGGAGCATATGGATGGACAGAGTCATAAGATTCTTGCAGATGCGATTTATAGAAAATTAGAAGCAGAGATTTTGTAGAAAAGATAAAAATCCGTTGTCAGTCAATGGCATGTCCTGTTTTACTGGATTTTCAGTAAAGGGAGCATATCAGGACAAGACAACGGATTTTCTGCTATCTTTTGGATGTAACTTCTGCAACGGATTTTCCGGTGATTAATTCCATTACCGTACTTTTGGCATCGATAGCGGTAAACACTCCTGCAAGAATGAAAATGGCCCCGAGATATCCCATCTCCGTGAGCTTCTCATGCAGGAAGATGAAGGAAAAAATCGCTGCAAAGATCGGTTCCAGGGAGAACAGGAATCCTGTATTCT
>NZ_CAKRAH010000011.1 GCF_934294775.1 uncultured Dorea sp. | reverse complement strand
ATAACCACAGGATACCTGATAAATAATACCAAAATATCCAGTGTTATCATTTTGTTATCAAATAGAACTTTATCTGCCCGGAAACGCCCTGTTTATAAGGCTTTCCAGAAATTTTTAATTATTCAAACTCAATCGTTCCAGGCGGTTTACTAGTCAGATCATAGAATACTCTGTTAACACCCTTAACCTCATTAATAATTCTGCTCATCACCTTATTCAATACTTCATAAGGAATCTCAGCAGCCTCAGCTGTCATGAAGTCGATGGTCTTAACTGCTCTTAATGCAACTGCGTAGTCGTAAGTTCTTTCATCTCCCATAACACCTACACTTCTCATATTGGTAAGTGCTGCAAAGTACTGGTTGATGTCCTGATCAAGACCTGCTTTTGCGATCTCTTCTCTGTAAATTGCATCTGCATCCTGTACGATTCTTACTTTCTCTGCTGTTACTTCTCCAATGATACGGATTCCAAGTCCCGGTCCAGGGAATGGCTGACGGAATACCAGGTGCTCTGGAATTCCAAGTTCCAGTCCGGCTTTACGTACTTCGTCCTTGAACAGGTCACGAAGCGGCTCGATAATGTCTTTGAAATCTACGTGCTCCGGAAGTCCGCCTACGTTGTGATGAGATTTGATCACTGCAGATTCTCCGCCGAGACCACTTTCTACAACGTCCGGATAGATGGTTCCCTGTGCAAGGAAATCTACTGCACCGATCTTCTTAGCTTCTTCTTCGAAGATACGGATGAATTCTTCACCGATAATTTTACGTTTTGCTTCCGGCTCTGTAACTCCGGCTAATTTGTCATAATATCTCTGCTGTGCATTGACACGGATGAAGTTTAAGTCGAACTGACCATTTGGTCCGAATACACCTTCTACTTCATCACCTTCATCCTTACGGAGAAGACCATGGTCAACGAATACACATGTTAACTGTTTTCCGATCGCTCTGGATAAAAGTCCTGCTGCCACTGAAGAATCTACTCCGCCGGACAATGCAAGAAGTACTCTTCCGTCGCCAACTTTTTCACGGATTTCTTTGATTGTATTTTCCACAAATGCATCCATCTTCCAGTCGCCTGCACATCCGCAGACACCTAATACGAAGTTTGATAACATCTTTGTTCCTTCTGCTGTGTGAAGTACTTCCGGATGATACTGGATTGCATATAATCCTGCTTCTGCATTTTCAGCTGCTGCAACCGGGCAGTCTGCTGTGTGTGCTGTAATCTCGAATCCTGGTGCAACCTGTGAAATGTAATCAAAATGGCTCATCCAGCAGATTGTCTTCTCTGATACATTTTCAAAGATCTTGGAATCTTTCTTATCTACAAGCACTTCTGTCTTACCATACTCACGTACCGGAGCAGATTCTACCTTTCCTCCGAGTACATGCATCATGAGCTGTGCACCATAACATAATCCAAGAACCGGGATACCAAGTTCGAACAATTCTTTTTTATATGTCGGGGAATCTGCTTCGTAACAGCTGTTTGGACCGCCTGTCAGGATGATCCCCTTAGGATTCATGGCTTTGATCTTCTCAATATCTGTTTTGTATGAGTAGATCTCGCAATATACATTGCATTCTCTGACACGTCTTGCTACCAGCTGATTGTACTGTCCACCAAAGTCAATGACAATTACTAATTCTCTTTTCACAAGAATTTCCTCCTATTTGTTTTCTTTATAGCTGAACCTACAGAACCTGCCACCGCCGGCTCCTTACGGATGCTTTACTACTTATTATAAAATAGAAGCCCCTTTTTTACAAGGGACTTCTTCTATACAATCGCATTCTTCTTCCAGCTTCCGCGGAAATACCGGATTACAAAACAAATGGCACGGAACACCCAGTCGATCACCATCGCTACCCAGACACCAAAGACACCAAGTCCCATATATTTTCCAAGTACATAACTGAATCCGATTCTGAAGATCCACATCGATATACTCGAAATATACATGCATGCTTTCGCATCTCCCGCTGCTCTGAATGTCGCTGGCAGGGCAAATGCAACCGGCCAGATGAATATCGCACTGATTCCATGGAAATGTATAATATCCGTGGTCGTCTTTGCCGTGATATCAGACAGGTTATAAGCTTTCAATATCAGTGGTAATAATGCAAATATAAATAATACCATAGCCGTCATACTGACATAAGTAATCATCATTAATTTTTTATTATAATACTTCGCCTGTTTATAATCCCCTGCACCCACACATCGGGAGATAACCGGTGTGATTGCCAGAGTAATTGCCATTCCCGGAAGGATCTGGAATAATGCGATTGCATTTGACACTGCATTTGCCGCAATGGCATAAGTTCCAAATGTAGACACCAGGCTCAATACAATGATCTTACCCAGCTGGAACATACTATTCTCTAATCCATTTGGCACACCGATGCTTAAGATCTTCTTCACCATCGTCCAGTCCACCCGGTAGCGCCAGGTTCTTTCTATATGTAAAGTACGCTTCTCATCACACAACAGCACAATTACTATGATCGCCGCTGTCATTCTCGATACCAGTGTCGGAATTGCGACACCTTCTGTTCCACGATGGAACCCATAGATCAGAAGTGCATTTCCTCCTATATTAATGACATTCATAATGATCGAAATCTGCATCGTCACTTTTGAATTTCCCATCGTACGGAATATCGCTGCGCCTCCATTATACAGCGCCATGAACGGAATCGATACTGCCACGATCAGAAGGTAAATGTCTGCATGATGCATTACATCCTGATCTATCTTTCCAAATACGGTATGCAATATGAATGATTTTCCAAGATACACGATAATCGTAATGACAACCGCACAGATTGTAATAAACCATACCATCTGTGTTGCGGATTTGCAGGCTTCTTCCCGCCGCTTTTGTCCCAGTAACTGTCCTGCCACAACTGCACCACCGGTTGCGAGTGCCGCAAATGCATTGATCAGAAGTATCATGATCTGATCTACTAACGACACACCGGACACTGCCGCTTCTCCTACACTTGCAATCATGATGGAATCCGCCATTCCCACCAATACCGCCAGCAGCTGTTCAATCACTAATGGGATAATCAGTGCAAGAAGTGCTTTATTGTCAAAAAAATATGCTTGTCGTTCTTCCTTTGTGTTCTCCTTCATTTTTCCTCTCCTGTATATTTATGTACATACAAAACCTGCCACCAGCAACTCCTTGCGGATGCGTAATTCGTTGGCAGCTTCTGTTGCATACTATGGCATCAAAAATCCTCAACGTATTCTATTATACGCTGAGGATTTTTCTCATACAATATTATTTTCTTATTTCGCAATCCGTTTCGCTGCTTAATTAAGTTAAATTCAAGAATTGTTGCAAGTTACTCGTCACACAATGAATACTGCGTTTCTACTTTGCATCTCTTCAATCTTGTCAGCATTTACGCTGCTACGAATTTATCAAGCTCTTTCCAGAGATCGTCACAATCTTCATCATAGACACTCAGTTCAATCTCATGGTCAAATCCAAGATTCATAAGACCTAACAGGGACTTCGCATCTACGATATATCTTCCCCGTTTCATATCCATATCATAAGGATATTTCTCAACTATTTTTACAAAATTTATGACATCATCTGGATTAGAAAAAATTACTTTTTTCGCATTCATGATTGGTCCCTCCTTTTTCTTGCTGGAGCTATATTAGCACAATTTTTCTTTTTTGCAAGGAGGAAATATTTAAAAAAAGAAGACTTTTTTGTGATTTATTCGCTTCTTTTTGTCATTTTCTGGCACTTATCCGTTCTTTTTACGATAGTCAAGCGGTAAGATACCCGTCTTTTCTTTAAAGACCCTGCTCATATATTTGGGATCTGCATAACCTACCATTTCCGCGATCTGGTTCAGTTTGTAAGTTGTCGTTGTCAGCAGTCTTTTTACATTTTCAATACGGTATGTCCGTATGATTTCTGAAAATGTTTTTCCTGTTTCTTTCCGGAACTGACTACTTAGATACTCTTCAGTGACATGCAGTCTTCCTGATATTTCTTCCAGGGTAATGCCCTGATCATAATATTCTCTTATATATTCCAGCGCTTTTTGGATGAGAAGACTGATCTTTTCTCCCTCTCCTTCTCTCTCGGTCAGATATTCAAAAAATGATTCTACCCTTTCTTCGATATCGGTCCAGCCATTCGCCCTTGATATTCCCCGGAGGAACCGCTGTCCTTTTAACTGCACTTCTGCCGCTCCGACCTCTGTCGCCATCTGGATCAGGACCAGTGCGATACGGATGCAGCCTTCCTTTGCTTCCTGCGGAGTACATGGCAGCCCCCTGCAGTATGCCCGGTAGCTGGTAAATGTTTCTTTAAATCTCTGCAAATCTCTGGCATCCAATGCTTCTTTTGCTTCTTTTTCCAGTTCTACCGGATATTTGAATGGATGCAGATGTATTCTCCGGATCTTTTCTTCGCATATCAGTGTTCCTTTCTCCAGAATCAGATTCCACTCTGCGATCCGGTCCAGCCTCTGTACTGTCTCATGCATATTCCGGAATCCATCGCTGACATCCCAGCTGCAGACCATTCTTCCTCTTACTTCTTTTCCAAGTACCGGGATAATATTCTGTTCCAGATACTGATACGTTGCTTTTTCATCTTCCATATGATAAATCAGTGCCACAAAACTGTGTCTTCCTGACAATTCCATCGGATACACACGGAATGATGCATTATATTCCTGCAGTTCATGAAGTGTACGGCTTACATAATCTTTGTATTCATCATAATTAGATCCCATACCAATGCCAAGTACCGCAATCCGTTCATGTACACGGATTCCATACCTTTCTTGTATCAACACTTCCATCCGTTCATCTTCCCTGATCTGGCCCGTGATCGCATTCAGAAATACATACTCCAGATTCAGAAGATGAACCCACCTGTCCCGGTCTCTTAGCTCTTCTTCCAGCCTTCTTAACACCATCCGGATTTCTGATAATTTCACAGGATTTAACAGATAATCCGATACTCCAAGCTGCATCGCCCTCTTGGCATAGACAAATTCCGGACAGGAGCTTACTACTACAAATTTGCAGAATATATGTTTTCTCCGTATTGCTTCGATCATCTCAAAACCGTCCATCTCCGGCATTCTTATATCTGTAAATACTACGTCTGGTCTTACTTTTTCAATTACTGCCAGCCCTTCTGCTCCGTTATCGGTAATTCCTACGATGTCAACTGCCTCTGCTTCCTGGTTCAGGCAGTTGATCAGTTCTTCTTTATATATTGCATTATCTTCTACGATAACCACCCGCATTTATCTTCTCCTTTATTCGGAATCCTGTCTGCTGCTTTTATTACTAACTTATTTTGTTCTTACAATATTTTTTCTTCCTTCATTTCTGACATCATATCGAGATGATATATTTCCAGTGCTTTTTCCAGATATTTCACAGTCTTATTTACCGCATCATCCACCGTTGGTTTATCTCTGTCACACCGCATGATTGCCAGTACCCCCCGGTAGATTAACACGCTCATCTCGTTGACTTCTTCAACCTCCTGTTCGGAAATGTTGTATTCTCTTTCCTTTACTACATTTCTAAGCAGCATCTCATTTCTCTTAAAGAAATCTCCTTCACTTAGAAATCTCTCATACTCTACTGTCATCTCAACTTTTTCATCCGGATAAATCTCATAATATCTCCGGATGATACCATTCAGATTCGCAATCCCTTCCGGACTGAAGAATAAGAAATGATAAATCCTCGGTCTTGCAAATGAATGCCTGCAAAAGCATCTCCATTGATCAAGGTACCATTGCTTAAGGCTTCTTCCTTCTGCTCTATATATCAGGGTCTCTTTCATATATTCATCCAGGCATTTGATACTGGCGAATAATTCCAGTTCATCCAGATTTGAAAAATAATGATACAGCGTTGCGCTGTTATATCCTGCACGGTCTGCCACCTTACGTATAGACAGATTCTCTATTCCTTCTTCTTCCATCAATTCAATCGTTGCATTGATGAAATATGACATAATTCGTTTTCTCTTTTCTTCCCTATTCCCTCTGGTTGTCGTCACTTGTTGTCTTCTCCCTTCTCACACTCTTTCCTTATCCTCATATGCATTTTCATCTTATCATTCTTGCAAAAAAAATTCAATTATCATAATTATGCACTATTTTTTTATATTATCCATGCATTTCTCATCGTATATGCACAATTTGTAATCACTGATTGACATTTTTTAGATTATATAGTAAGGTATTGCTATGTGTTTCATATTGAGAATACAAAAAATTGGAGGTTTTTTATGGGGAACAAAAGAACAAAGAAAGCCATCAGTCTTGAAGGATTTGTCTTTCTGGCAATCTTTTTAGGCATCTTTGGCGGTATGGGTATCAAGATGGGTGGCGTCAACATGCTGAACACATTGATGAACACCGGATACAAACTGTTACTTGAAACAGTCTTCTATATTATGGCTATCGCAGTACTTGCAGGTGCCATTGCCGGACTGTTCTCGGAATTTGGTGTCATCTCTATGGTGAATAAGTTATTATCACCTTTGATGAAACCACTTTACAACCTGCCTGGTGCGGCTGCGCTTGGTGTTATCACAACTTACTTATCTGATAACCCGGCAATCCTCGGACTCGCAGAAGACAAGAATTTCCGCAAATATTTCAAGAAATTCCAGATTCCGGCTTTGACAAACCTTGGAACTTCTTTTGGAATGGGATTGATCGTCAGTACATTTATGGTTGGTCTGAAATTAAAAGGCGGGCATGCCGGTACTGCTGTAATCGTTGGTAACATTGCCGCAATCATTGGAAGTGTTATCAGTGTCCGTATTATGCTTCATTTTACAAAGAAAGAGTACGGAACTGAAGAATATTGTGTAAAATTCGAAGAGCACGAAGATATGGATGCCGTCCTGAACACCCGTGAAATCAGAGACGGGGGAATCGGCGGACGTGCGATTGAAGCTCTTCTGGAAGGTGGAAAAGGTGGTGTTGATGTTGGTCTTGCCATCATTCCTGGTGTTATCGTAATCTGTACGATCGTAATGATGCTGACAAACGGTGCATCTGCTGATGGAACTTATACCGGAGCTGCTTACGAAGGTGTTGCATTCCTTCCATGGCTTGGTAAGAAGCTTGAGTTCATCTTATCTCCTCTTTTTGGATTTACGGATGCTTCCGCTATCTCGGTTCCGATCACCGCACTTGGCGCTGCCGGAGCTGCTATTGGGCTGGTACCTCACATGGCAGAAGCCGGTACCGTTTTTGCGAACGACGTGGCTGTATTCACCGCTATGTGCATGTGCTGGAGCGGATACCTTAGCACACATGTTGCTATGATGTCTTCACTGAAGGTAAGCAAACTTACAGGAAAGGCAATCTTAAGCCACACAATCGGCGGCCTGTGCGCAGGAATTGCTGCGAACTGGCTATTTAAGCTGGTTATGTTGTTCTTGTAAATATGTAATAATGCCGATAACAAGATAATTAATCCACTCAAATAATTTTTCACTCGTTACTGTACCAGACTTGTAATTTAACGACAGAACATTATATTCTGCAATAATAACTTAGAAAAATGCGGTGTAAGAATTCCGGACATAATGTCTTTACGGGATCTCTTACACCGCATTTTTTATTTTTCCTGTATATTCATTACAACGACATACACAAGACGGACATTTATCTGTATTTGATCTTTTTTCTTTATCCGGCACTTTGGTGCTGGTGCAGATATTTCTCCCTAGTAGCAAGTCCGCCGCGGATATGCCGTTCCTGCTTGTTCACATCAAGCACCTTCCGGACGCTATGCGCAAGGTTCGGGTTGATCTGTTCCAGACGGTCGGTGCAGTCTTTATGTATCGTACTCTTACTAACCCCAAACTCCTTCGCAGTCTGACGCACGGTGGCTTTATGTTCGATAATATAATACGCGATCTCAACTGCCCTTTCTTCAATATAATCTTTCATAAAAATAACCCCTGCATAAATTGTTTTTTACAATCTATGCAAGGGTATATGAATGTATGTCTACACAGTCTAATCCTTCTCCGATAATTTTCCCTCTTTATAATGCTTCCTGCAAAGTGCCATATAACTTTCATTCGACCCAAGCATCACCTGCGCACCTTCACGTACGATCTTTCCATTGGCGAATCTTGTGTTACACTGTGCGCGTCTTCCACACCAGCAGACTGTCGGAACTTCTTCTATGACATCTGCGATCTCCATAAGTCTCTTGGAGCCTGGAAACATAAGACTCCGGAAATCAGTCCGCAAGCCATAACATATAACCGGAATCTCGTAAAAATCTACGATATCCGATAATGTATCAATCTCTTCCGGTGAAAGAAACTGGGCTTCATCTACCAGAACTGCATCCACTTTCTCTCCGTGATGCAAATATTCATCACTTCCTATACTCCATGTCTCAGAGATTTCTTTCAGAAAATCATCGACATATTCTGCAGGTGCTGATAAGCCTATACGGGACTGGATCTCACGTTCTCCGTCCCGGTTGTCCGTTCTTGGTTTTAACAGGACTGCATACTGCCCTCTCTCTTCATAGTTATATCTTACCATCAGAATATTGGCAGATTTTGAACTGCCCATCGCCCCATATCGGAAATATAATTTTGCCATCTTACAACCTCTTCTTATTCTTATATTGCTCAATTACTGTTTGAACATTAACATTGATTATACATTATCCAGGAAAAGCTAACAACCTTCTTGTGATATTCCTTTTTTTCCGCTATAGTAAAATATATAAGCTAAAATATATTAATTATAATACGGAGATGTAACCATGGGAAAACAATCCACAAGAGAAAATAAAACGATCTATCAACTATGCCGGGAAGAGCAAGGGCTTACCCGTGAAAAAGCAAGCGAGAATATGACCGGAGTATCTGCCTCCCGAATTGAAAAAATCGAGTACGAGCTTCAGGAGCCAACTCCTTATGATATTTTGCAGATGGCTGAATGTTATAAGAAGCCGGAGCTTCGTAATTACTACTGCTCACACAAATGTGCAATCGGCAACCGCTATGTACCGGAGGTTGCGATGTCTGAGTTGTCTACGATCATCCTTGAGACCATCGCAAGTCTCAACGAAATCAATCCTCTCACCAGCCGCCTGATCCAGATTGCCCGTGACGGTAAGATCACAGATGACGAGATTCATGACTTTGCCTATATCAGCAAAAAGCTGGACGATGTATCCCTCGCCATCAATTCACTGAATCTATGGATAGACAAAACTGCCAGTGAAAATAATCTTAATATAGACCTCTTAAACGAAGAAAAAGGAAAACTGCAGTAATACAGTTTTCCTTAAACCAAACTTCTTTAATAACATTTTTTCTTTTATTATAGATGTATATCTGTCCCGGACAGAATCTGTTCTTAGAAAAACACTCCTTTTACAAATATCTCAATACCGATACCAATCAGGATCACTCCACCTAAGATATCTGCTTTTCCTGCCAGCTTCGTTCCCAGTGTCTTTCCAAGATATAAGCCTGTCTCACATATAATAAACGTAACCACTGCCACGATCAATGAACAGACAACTGCCATGATCAGACCATACTCCGCAATGGTAAATCCTACGGATAATGCATCAATCGATGTTGCGATTCCCTGCATCATCAGCACTGCAAAACTAAGCTTCTTAACTTCATCGTCTTCTTCTCCGCCTGTAATGGATTCTTTGATCATACTTCCACCGATATATAGCAATAATACCAACGCAATCCACGGTATGAACTTCTGAAACTGTCCAAAGATCTGTACAATTGTGTGTACACAGACCCATCCTACCATTGGCATCAGAAACTGAAAGAAACCATACACACCGGCAATATATGCCATCCTCGATTTCTTCATGTGTTTTTCATTCATTCCATTTGCAAGAGATACTGAAAATGCATCCATTGCAAGTCCTACTCCCAGCAGGGCGCTGTTCACAAAAAACAAAAAATTCCAATTCATTTTTTTCTTCCTCCAACATTTGATACACCCGTAGAATACCTTCTACAGAGTTTTGTATATTTTCATTTATACATTCCAATGATGACTTCCGGTGTTCACATGTCTTCATATTCCTTGTAGCCCCGGAGAACGGCTGCTTTTATGAATGCATAACAATAAAAATCCCCGGACATAACTGTATGCCATATCCGGGGTAATACTTCATATAAATAAAGAGAGTCCACGTATAAACTTTACAGTTATACATGAGTCTCGCAAATTAAAACAAGCCAGATCTTAAAGATCAGTATGTTGACTTGTTGCGATATACGCCTGCTACTCCCTCATCCATCATTTTTCTGTCTAAAAGAAGATAGCATAATTAATAATTTTTGTCAATAACGATTCTGGTTGCATTTCTTTTTCCACATCTGTTATCATATTTTCCAGACATACTCTATTACTGACATTCTAAGGAGCACGCTATGTACCACTACTATATGTTCAACAAACCTTTTGGCTGTGTCACCGCCCGCCGCGATGACCGATATCCGACGGTTATGGATTATTTTAAAGAATTGGATAATGAAAACCTTTCCCCGGTCGGACGCCTGGACCGCGAGACCACCGGTCTTCTTCTGATTACCGATGACGGGGTCTTCAACCAGCAGCTTACCCATCCGTCTTACCACAAAGAAAAAACTTATGAATTTACCCTGCTCGGTGATCTGACTCCAGAGCTTATAGAAAAGCTGGAATCCGGCGTTATGTTAAAAGGTGCCTCCGAACCAACTGCACCTGCAAAAATCCAGGTAACCGGGCACGCAGTTATGGCGGATATCCTGTCCACACTCCCGGAGGAAATTCAAAAAGATATCCACAAAAACAGACCGGAACACCCTGTTACGTATGGGATAATTACTATCTGCGAAGGGAAAAAACGCCAGATCCGGCGTATGATGAAGTCTGTCCATTGCTGTGTGATTGAATTAAAACGTATTTCTATCGGGGATATTGTGCTTGACGAATCACTTGCTCCGGGTGACTGGATAGAATTCCATATCTGATAAGAACCTGCCCGTTACTATCCTGTACGGGCAGGTTCTTTGTACTCTCTTAGTTCGAAGAGCTATCTGAACTTGATGAGCTGTCTGAGCTTGAAGAGCTGTCTGAACTTGACGAGCTGCTTGAGCTTGACGAACTACTTGAGCTTGATGAGCTGCTTGACTCAACCTGGATGCACTGATTAGCCAGCCATTCTTTTACCAGATTGTTCAGTGCAATCTCCTGAAGATCTGACTTGGAAGCTGCTTTTTTCAGTGCTTTTACACTGTCATATCCATAATCGTCAGCCATCTTCTTAAGTTCTGTCTTATAAGTATCATCATCTAACTTAATATTCTCTTTATCCGCAATTGCTTCTGTTGCAAGTGTCTGTTTTACACTGTTCTTTGCTACTTTTGTAACCTGTTTTTCAAATTTCTCAACGGTTGTTCCCATCTGCTGGGAAATCAGGTCATCGTAGCTCATACCATAAGCTTCTGCTACTGATTTGTACTGGGAGATCAGGGAATCTTCAATCTTCTGTACTTTTTTCTTTGGATATTTCTTCACAGTTGTATTTTCAAGGACTTTTTCCCATGCTGCCTGCTGTAAAGAATCGTTATAGGTCTTCTCATTATCCTCTTCGAGAGACTTCTTCACTTCTTCTTTGTACTCTTTTACAGTCTTGGATGTCTTTGATACTTTCTTTACAAACTTGTTCGTAAGTTTTGGTGTTGTCTTTTTGGAAATGGATTTTACAGTGATCGTAAATGTTACATCTTTTCCTGCATAATCTGAACTTCCATAATTGTCCGGGAATTTTCCATTCCAGTCAAAGGTATCTCCAATGTTATGTCCGATGATGCTGTCTTCAAATCCATCAATAAATGAATTCGATCCGATCTCCAGCGGATAATCTGTAGAAGATCCTCCGTCGAATTCTTCGCCGTTCATCTTTCCTACAAAGTCAATCGTTACAGTATCACCCTTCTTAACTGCACGGTCTGTTACTTCTTCTGTTGTTGCATTTTCTTCCAGTGTTGACTGAATCTGTGTGTTCACGTCATCATCTGTTACTTCACCTGGCTTGTCTACTTTGTCAACCTCTACTCCTTTGTAAACTGTAATCTTCACGTTATCTGTTTCAAGGCCTTTTGTTGACTGACAGCCAGTCATCATAAGAGAGACTGCCATAACACCTGTTAATAACATTGCCACTTGCTTTTTCATATTGCACCTCATTTTATACTTTGTTCTGATTTTTATCCGGGCACTCTGATCCCAGGGCTATTATCACCCATAATTCCGGTATACTTTTACGCATACCCCTATGTTATATCACATTTAAATAAACTTTCATAGCATTTTCACATATATTTCACTCTTTTCTCACAGTTTAAGATTCTTCAAATACTCTCTAAAATCTTCCACAACCGTCCTTTCTCTTACATCCGGATCCACAGATTTTAAAATTCACCTTGTTTTTCTCCCTTTATGTACCACAATTTTCCCCTATACTTCTTGCACTCCTACCGAAACAATGTTAAAATATCAGTTATGGAAATAAAGAACATAGGAGGTTCATTGTGAAGACATTTACAATTGTATTATTAGTAATCCTCGTAATCTTAATCATTGCATGTGTTGCATTATATTTCCTTGGTAAAAAAGCAGAGACAAAGCAGGCAGAACAGCAGGCTCAGCTGGAAGCAGTTGCACAGACAGTTTCCATCCTGGTCATTGACAAGGGTCGTATGAAGTTAAAAGACGCTGGCTTACCGGACATTGTTATTCAGAACACACCGAAGTATCTTCGCCGTTCTAAAGTGCCGGTAGTAAAAGCTAAGGTTGGACCAAAGATTATGACTCTGATGTGTGACGCACAGGTTTATCCTTTGATTCCTGTTAAAAAGGAAGTCAAGGCTACAATCAGTGGTATCTACATCACAGCTGTCAGAGGTGTAAGAGGTCCGCTTGAAGTTCCTGAAAAGAAAAAAGGATTTTTCGCAAGATTAAGAAATAAGTAAGACCCAAAACTAAGATTACTTAAAGACCAAAAAGCCAACATGCAGAGAACTTGCCACTGGAAACTTCTCTTGCATACTATGGTATAAAAAACAGCATTGGAACTTATCGTTCCAGTGCTGTTATTTTTATGTCTATATTGCAGTCTGCGATCGGATCTCCATTGACATCCAGCGCATAATTGATATGTACGGTGATCTTCTCTTCCTTTTCTTCCATCTGGATATCTTTCGTAAATACCCCGATCATCATCTCGCCATACGGTGTCTCATACTGTGTCATATTGATCTTATCTTTTTCAAATACCATGTGGGTATTCGTGATACCACTTTTGATGATCTCCAGTTTCTGATTGTCTGTGATGCGCACTTTATTCTTGATCTTTCCCGGAATTCCTTCCACGAGCTCGTCATAAATCACATAATGCTTACCATTCTTTTTATAATAGCTGGCCGGCGAGATTACTTCGATCGGCTCACTTCCAGGTTCATCCCCCTGGGCTTCAATACCGGTTACATCCTGATGTAGACCTGATATACTTAATAATACGTCTTTTGTCATATATTCTCCTAATAATCTTCAATGTCAATTGCCTGGGTCTTATCTACATCATACGGCAGAATCGAATTGGCAAATTTTTTGAATTTTTCTGCCGCATCACTGACATAAAAGTCATATGTTGCCGGTTCTCCCGATGTATTGACAAGGTCCTGTTCTTCTAATATCTTCTTCAAATCTATCGCTGTCTCATAAGCCGGATTCACAATATGTACCTTATCGCCAAAATACGCCATGATTCTGGATCTTAACAACGGATAATGTGTACATCCAAGGATCATTGTATCAATATCTGTCTCCTTCATTCCTGATAAATAGATATCAATAACCTCTTCTGTAATCTTATGCTTTGCAAATCCTTCTTCCACCAGTGGTACAAAAAGCGGACAAGGTTTTCCGACTACTTCTGCGTTCGGAAGAAGCTTCTTGATCTCTTTTGTATATGTCTCACTTTTGATTGTTGCTTCAGTTCCGACCACACCGATATGACCGTTTCTGGTCTCTCTTACCGCTGCTCTTGCCCCCGGTACGATAACTCCGATAATTGGAATATCGAATTCTGCCTGTACTGTCTCCAGCGCCAGTGCTGTAGCTGTATTACAAGCAATCACGATTGCTTTTACATTCTTCGTCTTTAAGAAACGGATGATCTGTCTGGAAAAACGTATGATATTATTCTTCGACTTACTTCCGTATGGAACTCTTGCTGTATCCCCAAAATATACTACATTTTCATTCGGCAGCTGTCGCATGATTTCTCTTGCAACGGTTAATCCTCCGACTCCTGAATCGAATACTCCGATTGCTGCCGTGTTCCTGTCTTTATTTTCCACAATAATGAATCTCCTTTAATTATTTATCCACCATATTTTATTATTGTACCGTCTTGGACTTGCATTTTCAAGGAAAATCTCTCGACAACACCTGTCTTCCCCTACATTTTCCCACAGAGAAATTATTAAAAGCGTCGATCGTGTGATAATCATACAGAAAATCTGCCATTGTCAGCTTCTCTTGCATGCTTTAGTACAAAAAAAGCCACCCGCTAAAACAGCGGATAGCTTTTATACCATTCATTCCTAATTAGAGTGCCAGTTCCTTAGCAATCTCATACTGATAAGCAGGAATTCCCTTTGTCATTCCAAGAGCTTCATCAATATCAAAGTCTACATACTCACCATGTTTGTATCCAACTACACGGTTTGTCTTACCTTCAAGAAGCAGATCAACAGCTTTTGCTCCCATGATAGAAGCGTATACTCTGTCTTTACATGTCGGGCTTCCACCACGCTGCATGTGTCCAAGAATTGTTGCTCTTGTCTCCATACCTGTAGCTTCTTCGATTCTCTTAGCCATGTTCATAGAATCTCCAACACCCTCTGCATTGATGATGATGTAGTTCTTCTTACCACGTTTTCTTGATTCCTGAATGTCTGCGATGATCTTTTCTTCATCGTAATCATGCTCTTCCGGCATCAGAATCTTCTCAGCACCGTTGGCGATACCGCACCACAGAGCAAGGTATCCTGCATCTCTACCCATAACCTCGATGATAGAGCATCTTTCATGAGATGTAGATGTATCACGTACTTTATCAATTGCTTCCATAGCGGTGTTAACAGCTGTATCAAATCCGATTGTATATTCCGTACAGGCAATATCCAGATCGATTGTTCCTGGAAGTCCGATTGTGTTAATTCCAAAGTTAGCAAGCTTCTGAGCTCCGGCAAATGATCCGTCTCCTCCGATGACTACCAGACCATCAATACCGTATTTCTTGCAGATAGCTGCTGCTTTCTGCTGACCTTCTTCTGTACGCATCTCTGCACAACGGGCAGTCTGGAGAATTGTACCTCCGCGCTGGATTGTATCAGATACGTCTCTGGCTGACAGATCGATAATTTCCTCGTTCAAAAGTCCCTGATATCCTCTTCTGATTCCTCTTACTTTCAGTCCCTTTCCAATTGCTGTACGAACAACGGCACGGATTGCTGCGTTCATTCCAGGAGCATCTCCACCACTTGTCAATACACCTATTGTACGAATTATTTTTTTGTCTGCCATGATTCATTCCTCCATTGTATTAGTTTGTTCCCAATTATCTTCTAACCATTATCATTTCTCTCCGATGATATTGTACATGAATTAGTGCACGCTTTCAATGGGTTTTTCTATAACTTTTACACAACTTTCACCAAGATAATTCGTCAATCTGCTCAACAAGAGCTGATCTGCGGTCACATTCCACCCTTTTGAAAGGCGTTTTACTGCTTTTTCTTTCCTGCAATAGATGATAACTTCATCCATTCCTTCAGAAACTTTCAAAATATCCTGAAGCATCCCTTCCTGCGCAAGATACGTTGCTTTATCCGGATATTGAAGCCATAATTCCTTTTTCGTCTGATCAAATGGTATCACAGATTCACAGATTAATTTGCTTGGTGCATCATCTTCTTCGGATACACGTCCCTTGATAAATACCTTGGCTTCCTCATTCAAATACATCTGGTTCTTCTCAAAATCTCTCGGGAAGATCACCACTTCTACCGATCCCACCAGATCCTCCAGTGTAATAAATGCCATCACTTTATTTGTCTTCGTGTATTTGATCGTCTTATTCGTGATCATTCCACCAACAATCTCTTTTGCTCCGTCATGTACTTTTGTCCGTCCGGTATCGTCATCCAGTTGGAAATCCAGAGTCGTTCTGGAAATGTTCTTTTTCCATTTTTCTTCATAATCTTCCAGCGGATGTCCACTTAAGTAGACCCCCAGCACTTCTTTTTCAAATGCAAGCTTCGTTTCTTTTTCGTATTCACCCACATTTGGAAGCGGTATGTCAAACTCCGCCTTCTGGTCATCTCCTACGATGTCAAATAACGACAGCTGTCCCGTCATAGAATACTTCCGTTCACGGTTCACCTGATCGAGGATCTGCACATAGACAACCATGAACTGCTTTCTCGTTCCACCAAGGCTGTCAAATGCACCGGATTTTATAAAGCTTTCAATCGTCCTTTTATTGACTTCTTTTCCTGATAATCTCTCAATAAAGTCCTTAAGATTACTGAATTCTCCGCCGGCCTTTCTTTCCCTGATGATCGATTCGATCACCGGTTTTCCGATACTTTTTATCGCTGCCAGGCCATAGCGGATATTTCCACCATCTACAGAGAAGCTTCCTTCTCCTTTGTTGATATCTGGAGGCAGGATCTTGATTCCCATCTGACGGCAGCTGTAAATGTATTCTGATACTTTTCCCGGATTATCAATCACGGATGTCATAAGTGCTGCCATGAATTCTACCGGATAATAATATTTTAACCAGGCTGTCTGATATGATACCACCGCATATGCTGCTGCATGTGACTTGTTAAATGCATATTTGGCAAAGTCGATCATTTCATCATAAATTTTATTGGCCGTCTTTTCATCGATTCCATTTGCAATACATCCCGGAACGCCTTCTTCCGGATTGCCATACACGAAGTTCTGGCGTTCTTTTTGCATGACGTCGCCTTTTTTCTTGGACATCGCTCTTCGCAAAAGATCGCTTCGCCCAAGTGTGTATCCCGCCAGATCACGCACGATCTGCATAACCTGTTCCTGATATACGATACAGCCGTATGTCGGTGCCAGGATCGGCTCCAGCTGCGGACAGTCGTATGTAATACTTTCCGGATTATTCTTGCCCTTGATGTACTGTGGGATAAAGTCCATCGGTCCCGGACGGTACAGGGAGATACCCGCAATAATATCCTCCAGATTCTGTGGCTTTAACTCCTTCATGAAGTTCTTCATACCGGCACTTTCAAGCTGGAACACTCCATCTGTCTTACCGGTTCCGATAGAAGCCAGCACTGCTTTATCATCATAATCGATTTTATTAATATCTATTGTCTTGCCACTGCTGATACTTGCCAGACGCTCTGCATCCTGGATGACAGTTAAGGTACGAAGTCCCAGAAAGTCCATCTTCAAAAGTCCGAGTTCTTCCAGCGTCGTCATCGTAAACTGCGTCGTCACCGAACCGTCCGAACCAAGAGACAGCGGTACGAATTCCTCGATCGCACGCTGACCGATCACGACTCCTGCCGCATGCATCGAAGTATGTCTTGGAAGGCCTTCCAGTCTTCTTGACATGTCGATAAGCTCTTTGACCTGTTCATCTTCTTCGTATAATTTCTTGAATTCCGGATTCATCTTAAGTGCCTTATCAAGCGTAATATTAAGCTCTGTCGGCACCATCTTGGCAATACTGTCAACGAATGCATACGGAAGGTCCATTACACGCCCTACGTCACGGATAACACCTCTTGCCGCCATCGTACCAAATGTTACGATCTGCACCACCCGGTCTGCACCGTACTTTCTTCCAACATAATCGATAACTTCCTGTCTTCGTTCAAAACAGAAGTCCACGTCAATATCGGGCATGGATACTCGCTCCGGATTCAGGAAACGCTCGAACAGAAGCTGATACTTGATCGGATCGATGCTGGTGATTCCCAGGCAGTAGGATACGATACTTCCCGCCGCCGAACCTCGTCCCGGACCGACTTTGATTCCCTGTGTTCTTGCATAATTAATAAAATCCCATACAATCAGGAAATAATCCACATATCCCATCGACTTAATAACGGACAGCTCATACTCCAGACGCTCTCTAAGTGATGGATCCCCATCCGGGTATCTTTCTTCCAGACCGTCAAAACACAACTTATTCAGATATTCCCATGACGTATATCCTTCCGGTACGTCGTATTTCGGCAGTTTTGTCACACCGAATTCTATCTCTACGTTACATCTGTCAGCGATCTTCTGCGTATTCTCCAGCGCCTGCAGCGCATATGGGAAGAGCTTTTTCATCTCTTCTTCTGATTTGATATAATACTGGCCGCCCTCATAACGCATACGGTCTTCATCAGCCAGCTTTTTACCTGTCTGGATACATAACAGGATGTCATGCGGTTTCACGTCATCTGCATACGTATAATGCACATCATTCGTCGCAACCAGCTCGATTCCTGTCTCCTGTGCCATACGCAGAAGGGACTGATTCACGATCTGCTGTTCCTGCATGCCATGATCCTGTAACTCCAGGAAGAAATTCCCTTTTCCGAAAATGTCCTGGTAGCGCAGCGCCGCTGCTTTTCCTTCTTCGTACATGCCACGCAGGATATTCTTCTGTACTTCACCAGCCAGACATGCACTCAGTGCAATGATCCCTTCGTGGAACTCTTCCAAAACCTCCAGGTCTACCCTTGGTTTATAATAATATCCTTCGGTAAATCCTCTGGATACGATCTTCATCAGATTGTGATAGCCCTGGTCATTTTCTGCCAGCAGTACCAGATGATAGTAACGGTCATCTCCGCTTCCTACCGCCTCTTTGTCGAATCTTGATCCCGGTGCTACATATACCTCACAGCCGAGAATCGGCTTGATGCCTGCTGCCCTCGCTGCCCGGTAAAAGTCAATCACACCATACATGACACCGTGATCTGTGATCGCCACACTGTTCATCCCCAGTTCTTTGACCCTGGCTACGCATTCTTTTATTTTATTTGAACCATCCAACAGACTATATTCTGTATGGACATGGAGATGTGCAAAGCTCATCTGGTTCCTCCTTTTTTCTATATCTTACAACCAGCTGTTCCCCGGATATTTTTCTCCCGTTTTATTTATTTTCTTCAAATACATAACGGTTCAAAAAAGGTGCTCCCTTTTTGGGGAACACCCTGGTATCCGTATAAAACCGCCATCTGCAGTTTTTCTGGTTACTTATTCTTCCTGTCTGTTCTGACTTCTTGTTCTTAAACAGATCCGTTAAACATGAATTTTACAAGTTTATCGATATCCTGTGGCTCGTGAGCAACGATCTCTAACTCTGGGATCTCTCCGCCAGAGAAGATGTTAGCCATAGATACATACTGAGATAATTTTGACTTTAAGTTCAGTCTGTCTCCTTCACCTGTTACGAGTTCTACTTTTCCTTCGCATGAATCAACAACTTTGAAAAATCCTTCGATATCTGTAATATTCTGTACTTTCATTTCCCAATTCTCCTTTACTAATTGCCTTTAGCTTTCACGCCTCTATTATAACCTATTTCTTTCGCATTTCAATATTCTTTTCAGAAATTTTTATACGTCCTTCTTTTAAAAGTCTTCCGACTGCACGTTTGAATGCATTTTTACTGAGTCCGAATTCCTGCTTGATCAGTTCCGGATCTGCTTTGTCGGTAAATGGAAGCTTTCCACCATATTCTTCCATACGCTTCATGATCATGGCCGCATCCGCATCCATCTGAAGAAATGCTTTCTCTCTGACACTTAAGTCGATCTTTCCGTCTTCTCTTACTTTCAGCACTCTTGCAGACACCCGGTCACCGACTTTTAATTTGCCATAAGCTTCTCTTTTCGGAATCAGTGCACTGTAGCAGTTATCTACGGCAACGAATACACCGAAGTTATCACTTGTCTCATAGATGATTCCTTCTACCTGGTCATCTTTTTTATATGGTGAATCTGTACGGAGTTTATCATATACTTTCATCGTTGCACACAGTCTTCCAGACTTGTCCACATACAGGGCAACCAGTACTTCGTCACCTTTTTTTACTTTTGCCGTCTGCTCTTTGAACGGAAGCAGAAGGTCCTTTTCCAGTCCCCAGTCGAGGAACGCACCGATTCTTCCGGTATCTGCTACTTTCAGTACCGCAAGCTCCCCAAGTGTGATTTTGGGCTCCTGGGTTGTTGCGATCAGACGGTCTGAAGAATCTTTATATAAGAATACTTCTACCGGATCTCCGATCTCGACGTCTTTTGGTACCTGTTTTTTCGGAAGCAGAACCTTGTCATCTTTATTTCCAAGATAGACACCGAATTCTACTTCTTTTACGATCATTAATCTTCTTTTCTTTCCTAAATATTCTGTTAATCCCATATTGTTCCTCTCTGTTTCCTTATCTTCTATATATGTACTGTTTATACAGCCTTTTTTCATTACTGTTCACCCATCCGCGAAACATTTATCATTTCACCTTGTAAGAAAATGCTGCGGATGCAAGCGGTCTTCCTGTTACCCGGCAAATTTGAATTCTATCACCGCATATGGCTTTTTATTTTCATCACATAATTCTATCACCGTGCGGTCTTCTTCTGCCGCAATTTCCGGGTAAATGATATCTCCATACACTGCGGACTTTTTATACTCCACACGCATCTGATGTACGTCTTTATCATTCGGCAGTACTTCAAGTGCCATCTGTACATACTGGCAGTTGTTGACATGCTCGTTGGTATCTATATGGTATCTGCGTACCGGGAAGCTTTCCAGTGCTTCTGTCTTTTCCGGGAGGGTGATTTTTCTGGATTCATACTCCATCTCATACGGATCTCCGACACCATATGGTGCAATCTCTGATTCTTCCGGTCTTACCGGACGTCCCTTTTCCACATTCATATAGACCCACAGGGAATTCGCATACGCAACGTCCTGTCCTTTTTCATCTGTCATACAGAAGTTACGTTCACCGAATAATCCGTTAAAATCCGTTGCCCATGTACTGGTCTTTATCTTCTCTCCAATCTCCGGATAGCGTTCTGTCACAACCTGCCAGGAGGACAGTATCCATGCTCTTTTTTTCTCCCCACAGTGTTCAATTCCAAGCCCCAGATCTTCCGACTGGAAGGTGCTGCAGTCCTGAAAATAGTTCACAATTCCCGGAAGCGTGATTCTTCTGGTGTGATCCACTTCACTGAATCTGATTCTTCCATCTACTGTATATTGATTGTCTCTCATTGTATGTCTGACTCCTTTGTATGTTCTTTTCCGAAAAAGAACCATTCTATCTTGAACTTTGAAGTGGCTGTTACCATCTCATATTCTTCCGCACTCAGTGCTTCTTTTAATTCTTTCTTTCCTTCATCGTCCACCACTGCACAGGTTGCATTGGTAAAGCAAAGGCTGGGATAAAGTACACACCACCAGTTATGTCCGTTTCCTTTTCCAAGTATCAGGCGCAGTGCCTCATAATTGCCTTCCGGGAAACATACGTCCCCGTACCATTTTTCAGGAAAATAGCAGGTGGTTATTTCTGCTTTTGCCCGGTAAGAGACACCTTCTTTTTTCAGGACACGGTTGGCAGTCTGTTCCAGTTCATCCTTATGAGATGTCACCCATAATTTTGTTGCTTTTACACCTTTTTGATCCTGACTTTCTTTTGCTTTCATGTAATCCAGCACACTGTCACGGACCTTTAATTTGATATTCTGATCCTTCTCACTGTCACTTTCGGCGATCACGTGAAAACGGAACACCTCTTTTGCCAGTGCCTGCTGTGTATCATCCATCTGCGCACGGACAACTTCCATACGACGCTCCATGATCACAGTGGTCAGCACTAACGATAACAGACATGCCACGATCAGGCAAATCTTTTTCTGGTTTTTCCGGCTTATTTCATACAATATTTCTGGCTCCTTCCTGTATCGTATCTTTGATATAGAAAGTCTTAACATTCAGCCGGATATTTATACATATATGCTTTTATTAACTCTGTTTTGTCCGGATTACATCAATAACGGTTGTTACCTGGTTATCAATATGCTTGCACATGATATCTGTTGCTGCTTTTTTCTCGCCTTTGCTGATATGCTCAATGATTGCCGCATGCTCTGCGATCAGCTGTGGATGCGCTTCCTCACGTTTCAGATATTCTACACGGTAGCGGTACATCTGCTCACGGAGATTATTCAGAAGCTGGATCAGTTTCTGGTTATCTGTCGCCATATAGATAATGTCATGGAAGCGGACATCTGCTTCTGCGATCTCGGTAATGTCCTTGCTCTTTAAGATCTTCTTAAAGTCTTCCGCTGCCTTTTTCATCTCTTCGATCTCTTCTTCTGTGATCTTCTCACATGCAAGCTGTACTGCAAGTTCTTCCAGTGCTTTTCTGACTTCCAGAACGTCGCGCATATTCTTTTCTGTAATCTCTGCTACCTCTGCTCCTTTTCTCGGGATCATAAGTACCAGCCCTTCCAGCTCAAGCTTACGGATGGCTTCACGGATCGGAGTACGGCTTACTCCCAGTTTGTTCGCAAGCTGGATCTCCATCAGTCTCTCACCTGGTTTTAATTCTCCTCGTAAAATTGCCTGTCTTAAAGTATTGAACACTACATCTCTAAGCGGCAGATATTCATTCATATTCACTTTGAAATTTGGTTCCATGCTTATTTCCTCCTTGCATTGTGTATGCCGGTTACATACACCTGCTTTGCTAATCGTTTTTCTCTTATCTTTGCTGCTGCTTTTCTTGCTTTTTCTTTGCTGTCATACAGTCCGAATACGGTCGGGCCGCTTCCGCTCATCATCGCATTCAAAGCCCCCTGTTCTTTCATGACATCTTTGATTTTCTCGATCACCGGATATTCTTCAATTGTAACTTTTTCCAGTACATTTCCCATACTGGATGCTACTTTTTTCAGATCCTGTTCCTTCAGTCCTTCCAGAATTCCATCGATATCCGGATGGTTCTCTATCTCGTGAGAATCCAGTTTCTCGTATACCAGTTTTGTGGATACGCTGATCGGTGGTTTTGCGATCAGGACATGGCACTTCGGACAGGTCGGAAGCGGGGTAAGAATCTCTCCGATTCCTTCTGCCAGAACCGTTCCACGCATGATACAATACGGTACATCCGCTCCCAGTGTCACACCACGTTTCATCAGTTCTTCCTGCGACAGACCAAGTGAGAACATCCGGTTTATTCCAAATAATACAGCTGCTGCATTCGAACTGCCTCCTGCCATTCCCGCTGCTACCGGTATGTGTTTATCTAACGTAATCTTCACCCCTTCTTTCACATGAAATTCTTTCATCAGAAGGTCCGCTGCCTGATATGCAAGATTGTTCTCATTCACCGGCAGATAAAAAAGATTCGTCGACAACTCTATACCCGGCTTTTTTGTCTTTTCTATCCTGATCTGGTCATAGAGATACACGGTCTGCATGACCATTCGCACATCATGATATCCGTTCTCTCTCCTCCCAAGAACATCCAGACCCAGATTTATCTTTCCAAGTGCCTTCAACTCCATTTTATCCATCTTACATTCTCCTTAATTCTTTGTATACAATGTGCTTATAGTATACTCAAATTTTCCTTAAAAATCAATATCTTATCGCCTTTATTTACCGCTTCTTTTTCCATCTGATTCACTTCTTTTATGTGCTCCACCGTTGTATTATATTTTTTTGCCAGATTCCACAAAGTGTCCCCTTCCCGCACGATATATCCGATGATCCCGGGTCTCTTTTCGAGCTCTTCCATATCTACCGGCTCGAACTGTGCAGATTCTGTATTTTCCACTTTTATGATCTCTTTTTGAAAGCTGTTAAATGCAAGGACGGCTTTTACTTCTATCTCGCCGTTTCCAAGAAGCCCTACCGATACCTGTTCCAGTGTCTGATCAAGTTCTTCTTTCTTAAGCTCTCCGCCGCCATGCTCCAGAAGATAAGAAAACGGAACCATACCGGTCCACACACCGAATGGAACCTGGTCATCCTCCCTTACATACAAGAATCCAAGATGCAGCATACCGTCTATACGCATGCCTTCTTCTTCCACGCCGGTGTTCTCTATCTCTATCCTGCCTTTACAGTGACAGACCTGCAGGATATTTTCCTTTAATTCCGGAAGATGCAGTTCTTCTGTAATTCTGCATTTGGAATGATTTTGTAATTTTAACCGGTAAAGTCTTTTTTCTTCTTTTACCGGTTTGCAGACATGGTCCAGCATATACATATCTTCGAGAATCTGTAGTTTCTCTTCTTCGTAGACAACCAGACGTACCTCCAGTGTCGCTTCTATTCCCAGAATCCGCATCTCTCCATTTTCATCCATCCGTACTTCGATATTCTCATCTGTGAGATTCAGATATGCCTGATGATACATTTCCTCCTGCGCACCGGCGCACTCAATCCGTCCTTCATACGGAACGCCCCTGCTGATCCAGTCGGTCTTTCCTTCTGTCGTCTCATACAGGCAGAATACACTGAGTTCCCCTTGTATCAGAAGCTCATCTGACATAAGCTGTGTGTCTGCTTTTCCGCCTGTTATGTCTGTATACAAAAGAGTCCCTATATTCTCTCTCGTACCGCCAAGGCTTACTTCTTCTTTAATCCGGTATGTATCTTTTCCGGTTGCGAATACTTTCAGGACCTCTTCTTCTTTTGCCTTTTTAAACACCGGTTCTTCACCTTCTATATCCGTCGTAATATCCTGCTGCACACATCTTTCGATATCCAGGCTGATCTCTGCAAGTGTCTTCAGATTCAGCTTTCTGGAATGAATAACAGTGACTGTAAGATCCGTCTGTGCTGCCTGCAATACCAGATTTCCTTCCGGCGGCTGCTCCAGATAGATCATCTCTTCAAACGGGATCCTTCCTTCCAGCCCCGCCAGCTGCGGGACGGTCTCGTCTGATACATACAAAATCTTAAATGCAAGCTTTCCCGATACTTTCAGATAGCTTTCTACCTGTTTTGTCTCTTCAATCTGCAGTTCCCCGGAACTTAAGATCACCTGTCCTACATCCCGCTTTGCATCCGGCACGTTGTAATCATCGTCAACGTAGAACTGGCTGCTGACAATATGCTTTTTTTCAAATGTGCGGATTTCTCTTTTTAAATACTCCATATATCTTTGCCCCTCCCGGTCTTTATTTTTTGATCTGTTATCCGCTGTTTTTTACTCATATATAATCTGTTTTCCGGTATATGCTGTCTTTATCACAATATATGGATATGTTTGTTTTTTATGCTTTTCTTTTTCCGGTCCAAGAAGTGTCGTTCTCATCACCAGTGTATTTTCTGTCTCATAGAAACTGTCCACTTGGATACTGTATCCCGGTGTTTCCTGCCTCCCATATCCCCGGACGATATACAGGTCTCCCTGTCCTTTCTCACGTTCTGCATAGCTTAACCACATTTCTGTCCTTTTTGATGTCTCTATTTCCTGTTTTAGTTCTTCCGGCACTTCATCTTTTCTTACGATACTGTATGGAACGTCCCGTATTTTCTGTTCTTTGACCGTTGCAATTCCGCAGGCTGAGAGCAGCATTATAACTACGGATACTGCAAATATCTTCATTCGCCACTCAGCTTTTTCCCTGACTTTTCCCACATTTTCCCCTTCTATGATTCCTATATTCTGTTACTGCTCCGCATTCCTGCCTGCGCACATTAACTCTCACCACTATCTTACACACTATATCTGTAAAAAATGCAGAATTTATGCTATGATATTAGATAACATTTATTTTTTAATTTCAAAGGAGAACTCAAAATATGATAAGACTTATCTTTGTAGTTTTATTCCTCGTTCTGTTCCTGATCATCGGTATTCCGGTTCTTGGAATTGAATGGCTGATCGGAAAAGTCAGTAAAAAATCTATGGACTATTCCAGTCTCCGTCTGGTCCAGTGGGCTTTTAAGGTGATCATCGCACTCGCCGGTATCGAGCTTACTGTTATTGGGGAAGAAAATGTTCCAGACGAACCGGTTCTTTTTATCGGGAACCACAGAAGTTACTTTGACATTGTGATCACTTATGCAAGATGTAAGAACCTGACTGGTTATATCGCAAAAAAAGAGATGCTTTCCATTCCTCTTCTGCGTACCTGGATGAAACGTCTCTACTGTCTCTTCCTTGACAGAGAGAATCCAAAAGAAGGATTAAAGACCATCCTGCAGGCAATCGACTATGTCAAACATGGTGTATCCATCTGCATCTTCCCGGAAGGAACACGAAACAACGGCGAAGAATTATCCCTTCTTCCATTCCACAATGGTTCCTTCAAGATTGCAGAAAAGACCGGTTGTCCAATCGTGCCGATGAGTCTTAATAACACCTGCGACATTCTGGAAGGGCATATGCCATTTATCAAAAAGACACATGTCATTCTCGAATACGGCAAACCAATTTATCCAAAAGAACTGGATAAAGAGCAGAAAAAACACATCGGGGAATATTGCAGTAATATCATCAGTGAAACTATTCATAAAAACCAGGCACTTGTATAGTGTGCCTGGTTTTTTCTTTTACTTTTATAGCAGGAAGTGCTATAATAGAACGGTATAACTAAAATAGAAAAACACTGCGCACCAGCAGTAAAAAGGAGTTTGAAAATGAACAAACGAAATCTTACCTTGCTGACAGATTTGTACGAGCTCACGATGATGCAGGGATATTATGAAAAGGGTCAGAATGAAAAAGTCATTTTTGACGTATTTTTCCGTCAGAACCCTTGTAACAATGGATATTCAGTATGTGCAGGTCTTGACCAGGTAATCGATTATATAAAGAATCTACACTTTACTTATGAAGATGTAGATTATCTGAGAGGCCTTGGAATCTTCAAAGAAGATTTTCTTCACTACCTGAGTGGATTTCATTTCAGTGGTGACATCTATGCGATTCCGGAAGGAACCGTTGTATTTCCAAAGGAACCTCTCCTCAAGGTTGTTGCTCCTATCATGGAAGCACAGCTTGTAGAGACTGCGATCCTTAATATTATCAACCATCAGTCTCTGATCGCAACAAAGACTTCACGTATCGTATTCGCAGCAAATGGTGACGGCATCATGGAATTCGGTCTTCGCCGTGCCCAGGGTCCGGATGCCGGATTATACGGTGCCAGAGCTGCCATGATCGGTGGATGTGTCGGTACTTCTAACGTACTGGCCGGCCAGATGTTCGACGTTCCGGTTATGGGAACCCACGCACACAGCTGGATCATGAGCTTCCCGGATGAATATACCGCATTCAAAACCTATGCGGAAATGTACCCGGATAACTGCACACTTCTGGTCGATACTTACGACACATTAAAATCCGGTGTGCCAAATGCGATCCGTGTATTCAAAGAATTCAAAGAAGCCGGAAAACCACTCATCAAATACGGAATCCGTCTGGACAGTGGTGACCTTGCTTATCTTTCCAAAGAAGCCAGAAAGATGTTAGATGAAGCCGGTTTCTCAGAGGCTACGATCTGCGCTTCCAACGATCTGGATGAGATTCTTCTCCATGATCTTAAGATGCAGGGTGCAGCTATCGATTCCTGGGGTGTCGGAACGAACCTGATCACTTCCAAGGACTGCCCTTCTTTCGGAGGCGTGTACAAGCTTGCTGCCATCCAGAATGAAGAAGGTGAATTCGTACCAAAGATTAAGATTTCTGAAAATACAGTAAAGATTACCAATCCAGGTAACAAGACCATCTACCGTATCTACGAAAAAGGAAGCGGTAAAGTCAAAGCAGATGTAATCTGCTTCGTAGATGAAGTGATTGATCCGGAAGAAGATCTGCTTCTCTTTGACCCACTTGAAACATGGAAAAAGACAAAACTTCCGGGCGGAACCTATACAGTACGCGAAATTCTCTTACCAGTTTTCAAAAATGGTGAATGCATTTACAAATCACCTTCCTTAAAAGAGATTGCCGCTTATTGCCGTCAGGAAAAAGATACATTATGGGATGAGACAAAACGTCTCTTCTATCCACATCAGGTATACGTAGACCTGTCCCAGAAACTCTACGATGTTAAGAAATCATTACTTGATCAGATGCATATGACAGATTAAAGGAGGACAATTGATCATGAAAATTATAGTATTAGCAGGCGGACTCAGTCCGGAAAGAGACGTATCATTACTTTCAGGTGCCGGAATCTGTAAGACACTCCGTGAGATGGGTCATCAGGCTTATCTTCTGGATGTATTTTTCGGTCTGCCATACGATTCAGATAAATTAGAAGAAGTATTCGGCCTTCCAGACGCAGGTCTTGAGATTTCCAAGGGAATCTCTACTTCTGTACCAGATCTTGACGCACTTAGAAAATCCCGCCCGGACCAGTCTGCTTCCGAGATTGGACCAAATGTCATCGAACTTTGCCAGATGGCTGACATTACATTCATGGCTTTACATGGTTCCATCGGAGAAAATGGAAAGCTTCAGGCTACCTTCGACAACCTCGGAATCAAATATACCGGACCAAACTCTCTTGGATGTACTTTATCCATGAACAAACTGGTCACAAAACAGATCTTTAAGACAAGCGGTGTCCCAACACCTAGAGGAACTTCCCTGACAGAAAAGACAAAAAATACCCGTCTTGACGAACTGGGATACTATCTTCCACTGGTTGTTAAGCCATGCTCGAACGGATCAAGTATCGGAGTCTACATCTGCCACACAGAAGAAGAATATTACGATGCAATCCACAAATCCTTTGACGTAGACAACACAGATGAGGTTGTGATCGAACCATTTATCAAGGGCCGTGAGTTTGCCTGCGGTATCCTTGCAGGAAAAGCTCTTCCACTGGTAGAGATCGTTCCAAAGGACGGACTTTTTGACTACGCCAACAAATATCAGGCAGGCGGTGCTTCTGAGATCTGCCCTCCTGTATCTCTGGATGAAGAGACGCAAGAATTAATCCAGCATGCCGGTGAACGTGCTTTTGAAGCACTCCGCATGGATGTATATTCCCGTGCCGACTTCATCGTATCTGATGCAGATGGTGAATTCTACTGTCTGGAGATGAATGCCCTTCCTGGAATGACAGCTGCAAGCCTTCTTCCAAAAGCTGCAAAAGCTGCCGGATATGAATACGCAGAACTTTGCCAGGCTATCATCGATGAGTCTATGAAAGCCCGCTATTAAGGAGGATATGATCCATGAAAAACCTTACAATTGGAAATATTACAGAGGCCTGCAGAGGTACCTTTCACGGAGATGAAAGTATCCTGGATCAGGAAGTATCCGGCGTCGTGATCGACAGCCGTAAAGTACAGCCCGGCTTCCTGTTCGTTGCCATTGACGGAGAACGTGTCAATGCGCACAAATTCATCCCTGATACCATCAAGGCAGGTGCCATGTGTGTGGTATCACATGAAGACCTTGGAGAGACAGATTTCCCTTATATCCTGGTAGAATCTACCGGACAGGCACTTCTTGATATCGCCAAACTTTACCGTGACTCCTTCGACATGAAAGTCGTTGGAATCACAGGAAGTGTTGGAAAAACCAGTACAAAAGAGATGATTGCTTCTGTACTGGCCCAGAAATACCACGTACACAAAACACTTGGTAACTTTAATAACGAATGGGGACTTCCGATCACCATCTTCGATATGCCGGAAGATACAGAAGTTGCAGTTCTCGAAATGGGTGTTAACCACTTTGGTGAGATGCGGAGACTTTCTTCTGTATCAAGCCCTGACATCTGTGTGATCACAAATATCGGAATCGCCCATCTGGAATTCTTCAAAACAAGAGAAGGCATTCTCCAGGAAAAATCCCAGATGATCCAGGATATGAAAAATGGCGGATCTATCATCTTAAATGGTGATGATGACCTGCTTTCCAAGATGAGTCCGGTCAAAGGCGTAACTCCGGTCTTCTTCGGAATGGGAAACAACTGTGAATTCCGTGCAGACAATATTGAGCCTCAGGGGCTTCGCGGTACATCCTGCACGATCACATTAAAAGATGGAACCTCATTTGACTGCCTGGTTCCTGTACCTGGAATCCATATGGTAAGTAATGCAGTTGCCGGAGCTGCTGTCGGATACACACTCGGACTGACCGCCGAAGAGATCAAAGCAGGTATCGAATCCCTGCCTTCTATCCCGGGCCGCAACCACATCATCACTACCGATCATATGATCATCTTAGATGACTGTTACAATGCCAACCCAATCTCTATGAAAGCTTCCATCGATGTCCTGAACATGGCCATCGGACGAAAAGTTGCTATTCTTGGAAATATGGGAGAACTTGGCGACACTGCCCTGGACCTTCACGCTGAAGTTGGTACTTATGCAGCTGAACAGAATGTAGATCTGGTATGTGGAATCGGCGACCTGACACGTCCGCTTGTAGCGGAAGCTTCCAAAGGCGAACACACCGAAGCACTGTGGTTCGCAGATAACGAAAGCTTTATCGAAGTCATGCGCGGCATCTTAAAAGATGGCGACAATGTACTTGTCAAAGCTTCTCACGGAATGAATTTCCCACAGATCGTACACGCTCTGGAAGAATTATAGAATTTAAGGAGAACGTATTTATGCAATATCAGATTCTCGCCCTTGACCTGGACGGAACTCTTACTAACTCCAAAAAAGAAATCACAAAGCCAACTCTGGATGCTCTCATAGAGATCCAGGAGGCTGGAAAAAAAGTTGTCCTTGCCAGCGGACGTCCCACAAAAGGAATTGTCCCTCTGGCAAAGCAGCTGCATCTGGAAGATTATGGAAGTTACATCCTTTCCTTTAACGGCGGACGTATCACAGACTGCCGCACCGGAAAAGCGATTTACAATAAGATTCTTCCGGCTGACTGTGCCAAAGAAGTCTACGATATCGTAAAAAAATATGCAGAATATGGTGTAGATATCCTGACTTATACCCCAGAACACATCTTATCCGGAATCAAAGCAAACCAGTACACACAGCTTGAATCCCGTATCAATTCGATGCCGGTTGTCGATGCAAGCGGGAATTTTCTTGACGTCATCCCGGACGACCCGAATAAATTCCTTGTAACCGGTGATCCTGAAATTCTGGATAAACTTCGAAAAGAACTGATCGAGCATTTTCATTCTTATCTTTATATCTACTGTTCGGATCCGTTCTTTGTAGAGATCATGCCTGCAGGAATTGACAAAGCGCACTCCCTGTTAAAGCTTCTCACAAGCATAGGACTTACTGCTGATCAGATGATCTGCTGTGGTGACGGTTATAACGACCTTACCATGATCGAAACTGCCGGACTTGGCGTTGCAATGGCAAATGCCCAGCCTGCTGTTCGAGAAAAAGCGGATTATATTACCAAGTCTAATGATGAAGACGGGGTATTACATGTCATTAATGAATTTATGCGGTAAATACATAGAACCTGCCACCGGCAGCTTCTCTTGCATACTATGATATCAAAAAGAGGACTGATTTCAACCTGTCAGTCCTCTTTTTTATTTCAATTTTTACACCCCTTCAAGATCAAATTCCGGAATAAAACTTTCTTTTGCCGCTTCTCCCTCCTGAATGAATCCATACTCCATCCCAAGATCTAATGCATAATCCACCACTTTTTCATATTCCCGTTTTGTAACTTTCCGGCTTAGTAATGGGTCTTCTGAGACTTGCGGCATTGGTGTGTATTGATTCATAATGCTGATCAGAATATTATCTCCATATGTTTCGTGCAGGTACCGGATAACTGCTTTTGAGTTTTTCACATGTCCCGGCAGAACCAGATGCCTTACAATGACACCCTTTTTTATCATTCCACTCTCTTCATCTATCTGTACCGGACCGGTCTGATCTACCATCTCTTTTATGGCAGCCTTTGCATATGCCGGATAATCTTCTGCATAGGAATACGCCTTTGCAAGTTCCATTTCCATATATTTAAAATCCGGAAGATATACATCAACGTAACCCTTTAGCATCTGAAGCGTCTCAGCCTTCTCATAACCGCTTGTATTATATACAACAGGTAAATCCATCCCCTTTGCTTTTGCAAGCTCCAAAGCGGTTATAATCTGCGGTACATAGTGAGTTGGCGTTACCAGGTTAATGTTGGCCGCCCCCTGACTTTGCAGCTCCAGAAATATCTCTGCAAGCCGGTCCGTTGTGATCACTTTTCCGGCTTTTGCTTCTGCAATATTGTGATTCTGGCAGAAGATGCATCCCATACAGCACCCGGAAAAAAATACCGCTCCGGATCCTGCACTTCCCGATACGCACGGTTCCTCCCACATATGAAGCGCCGCTCTTGCGACTACGATTTCAGCCGTCTCATGGCAGCGCCCACGCTGGCCCTTCAGACGGTTCACATGACATTCCCGGGGGCAAAGTGTGCAGTCACTCAATCTATTGGAATTATTATGAAAATCTGCTAGACATTCTGTCTTCCTTTGTGTTTTGACGTTATTTGGTAGTATGATATGATCCATATTTTTCATCCCGTATTCTATAATTAATTCAAATATACATATTGTACCATCAATCCACAAAGTCTGCATTCCGGTATTGCAATAAATTTACCTTTTTGTGCTTCTTTATCCTATATATGTTGAATTTACCGCCGGAAAATGGTACAATTTTCAACGCTTGGAATATTTCAGGCATTCCAGATTTTAAAGGAAGGAAGCGACATTATGAAGGATTACATCATTAGTTGCTGCTCTACTGCAGATCTTACCGAAGAACATTTTAAGGCACGTGACATATCTTATATCTGTTTTCATTTTGAACTGAACGGAAAAGAATATGCAGACGATCTTGGTAAATCAATTCCCTTCGATAAATTTTATAATGCAATGGCAAACGGGGCAGATACAAAGACTTCGCAGGTCAATGCAGACGAATTTGAACACTATTTTGAGCCCTTTCTGAAAGAAGGAAAAGACATTTTGCATGTTACCCTTTCTTCCGGAATATCCGGAGTGGTGAACTCTGCAATGATTGCAAAAGAAAGCCTTGAAGAACGTTATCCTGACCGCAGGATCCTCATTGTGGATTCACTGGGAGCTTCTTCTGGATATGGACTTTTGATGGATAAACTGGCAGATCTTCGTGACGAAGGGAAATCTTTGGATGAAGTTTTCCGCTTCGCAGAAGCACACCGGCTAAACGTACATCACTGGTTCTTTTCTACAGATCTGACTTTTTATGTCAAAGGCGGCAGGATCTCCAAAACTGCTGGTGCTATCGGAGGTATCTTAAATATCTGCCCGCTTCTTAATATGGACAATCAGGGAAGATTGATTCCAAGATATAAGATACGGACAAAAAGAAAAGTCATTCGCACCATTGTAGATCAGATGGCAAAATACGCCGAAGGTCAGACAGAATATTCGGGAAAATGTTATATCTCCCATTCTGCCTGCTATGAAGATGCAAAAGCTGTAGCCGATCTGGTTGAATCCCGTTTTCCTAATTTGGATGGAAAAGTCGAGATTAACAATGTCGGAACAACCATTGGAAGCCATACAGGCCCAGGTACTGTTGCTCTGTTCTTCTGGGGACAGACACGAACTGAATAAGATTATTTATTCTTTATATAACCGATAGATAGTAAGAGTACAAAAGGAGGTTTTCACCTATGAAAACAGCTGTTATGACAGATACCAACAGCGGAATTATGAAAGCAGAAGCCGACTCCATGGGTATTTTTCTAATCCCTATGCCAGTCATTATTGATGATGAGACACACTATGAAGGAATCGACCTTACGGAAGACTCTTTTTACAGCAGTCTGACTGGTGGCAGAAATGTATCTACTTCCCAGCCATCGCCTGGAGATCTCATGGATCTTTGGGATGATATTCTTGAACAGGGCTATGATGAGATTATCCATATCCCCATGTCAAGCGGACTGAGCGCATCCTGTGCTACAGCTATCAGCCTTTCTGATGACTATGATGGGAAGGTACAGATTGCAGACAATCACAGAATCTCCGTTACGCAAAGAGAATCTGTCATGCATGCCAAAAAGCTGGCTGATGCCGGAAAATCTGCAAAAGAGATCAAAGAAGTCCTGGAAGCTGAGGCATACAATTCCAGCATCTACATCGCTGTAGATACACTGGAATTCCTGAAAAAAGGGGGGCGTGTAACCGCTGCCGGTGCTGCACTGGGAAGTGTTCTGAACATCAAACCGATCCTGACAATCCAGGGCGGCAAACTGGATGCATTTGCCAAGACACGTGGTATGAAAAAATGCAAACAGAAAATGGTAGAGGCATTAAAGAATGACCGTGAAACACGCTTTAAAGATGCAGATGACAAACATCTTCTTATCGGAGCTGCAGGATCTAATCTTACCGAAGAAGAGGCTGAAGAATGGAAACAGATGCTTGTAGAAGCATTCCCGGATTCTTATGTATATTATAATCCACTTTCATTCAGCGTAGGCTGCCATATCGGACCTAAAGGTTATGGTATGGGTATTAGTGTATGCTCTACGGATTATGATGTGTAATTCTAATATTTGATTCATCTACAGAACCTTGTATATTAAGACAAAGAAACCGCCCGGACATATGTTCATAAACACGATGTCCGAACGGTTTCTTTATCTTTTATCTTCTTTTATATCATTGATTCCGTTTTGAGTACACGCTCTGGTTTTTCAGGTATCAAAAATACAATCAGATTTTTATTTTTCATTTTCAATATATTTCTTATTGATATCTTTCCACATCTCTGTATCTACGCCATCCCATGACAACTTATCAGGATTGTAATATGGATCTTTCTTGGCTTTCATCTGCTCTTCATAGTCTTTATAAAGTGCAATTACCTTTGGTGATAACAGAAGTACTACCAGCATATTAACCCATGTACAGCTTCCAAGCGCCAGGTCTGATAAGTTCCATGCAATATCAGATTCCAGGTTACCCCAGATGAAGATCAGAACCGGCATTGCAATTCTCATGATCCATGTAACTACTTTACGGATCTTTGCTTTTGATTCGCCCTGGAACAAATACATTGCTGCAGTCTCTGCTTCATAGTAATAACTGATCAGACAGGTAAATGAGAACAATGCCAGCATAATTGCGATGAATGTCGGGGCAATTCTTCCCATAACTGTTTTACATGCTAACTGTACGAAGATAACTCCGTTCGTTCCTGCTGCCGCAAGTGCCGGAAGCTCTGCAGAACCACTTCCTACATATCCGCTTGCTGTATGGAAACAGTCTGTTAACAAGATCATAAGTCCGGATGCTGTACAGATGATAACCGTATCAAGCCATACACCTGCTGCATTGGCCATCCCCTGTTTTACCGGATGACTGGTCTCTGCTGCAGCTGCTGTAGGAGAAGCTTCACCCATACCAGAAGCACTTGAGAAGGTTCCTCTCTTAACCCCCTGCTGGATGATCACACCGATTGTTCCACCGAAGATTGCATTCTTGCCAAATGCTGCTGTTACAACTGTTTTGATTAGTCCTGGTACTGCTGTAATGTTCATCACAATAATTACAACTGCTGCGATCAGATATACCGTTACCATGAATGGTACAATCATTGATGCGATCGCACTGATACGTTTTACACCACCGATAACAACAATTGCAAGGATGATTGCGATGATCAGTGCACTTACCCACATTGGAATCTTAATTGCATTGTGGAATCCATCACAGATTGTGTATGTAGCCGCTGCCGGCATAAATACAGAAGTTCCGATCATAAGTATCAGTGCCATGAATGCACCGTATTTTTTCCATCCAAGTCCTCTCTCTGCACAGTAAGCCCCGCCACCACGGTACTGTCCGTCGATCCGTGTCTTATAAAGAACTGACAGTGTACACTCTGCGAAACACACTGCCGAGTTTGTCATACCTGCAAGGATCATCCAGAATAATGCTCCAGGTCCTCCCATGTAGATTGCCACTGCCACACCAGCTACATTACCAGTACCGACACGCATCGCCATGGTCGTACAGAACGAACCGAATGCCGAGATTCCTGAATCAGAATCCTGTTTATCAATAATTCTGCTCCACATATCCTTAAAATGTACAAACTGGAAACCATGCAGTCTGATTGTAAAATATAATCCACTTCCTACAATCAAAACTAACATACCAACGCCCCAGATGTAACCATTCAGGAAATTTACCACGTTGTTTAAACTGTTTAACATACCATACCCTCCGTATTCCTTTTCTTTTGCTCTCATTTGTTAATAATATCACAATTATTTGTAAAAATCAATAAATAGCGGCATTTATTGATGAATATTTTTCACATATTTTACTACATTTCTCCATTTTATTCATATTTTTTTAATTTTTATACATTTTCCCGCGTAAAGCACTTGTTAAATTAAAAACATTTTTATTCATCGTACTAAAGTTCAAAAAAAGAATCGTCCAGATATCCATCTGAACGATTCCTTCTATCTAATCTTTTCAACTAAGATTTTTCTTTTATTATGCTTTTTTCTTTTTTGGCAGTGACAATATAATAACCGCTGCAATGATTCCGACAAATCCTGCCAGATCCATTGCGGAAAATGCCACATGCATAAATATTACAGACAGGGCCGTTGCGGTCAACGGTTCTACCGATGCAAGCAGGCTGGCTTTTGAGCCTCCGATCAGCCGGACCCCCTCCATATAACAGCTGAACGACATCACCGTTCCCAATACGATGACAACTGCAACACAGGCAATACATTGCCAGTCCCATGTGATTGCTGCATTCATTGTCCATGGCTTTACGATCGGTGTCAGTCCGATTCCACTGATCAGCATACCCCATCCAACCATCACGTATGTCCCGTAAATATCCATAAGATTCCCCGGAACCAGGTTGTAAAATACAGTTGCAACAGCGGATGCAAGGCCAAGCACAAGCGTTGTCTTTGACACACTCAGCTGTGTAAGATTACCATGGGTCGCCAGAAGAACTGTACCTCCAAATGCAAGCACCAGTGCAATAATCTCATTTCTTCCCGGAATCTTCCAGTTTTTAACCGCCAGAAGCACCATGATCATAACCGGTGCCGTGTACTGTAATACCGTTGCTAGCCCAGCATTGGAATCTTCGACTGCCATATAATATGTCATCTGACAGCCTGCGATACCGATCACTCCATAGACCAGCATCCGCAGTACATGTCTTTTATTCTTCCAGATACGTAAGATTCCTTCCTTCTGTATCATATATGCTCTTGTAAGCAATATGATTCCGGCAATGATCAGTCTTACATTTACCAGCCACGGTGCCGTTACCCCTTTGTATTCGAATGAATATTTTCCAAATACTCCTGCGAGCCCCCAGAAGAATCCACCTGCAATCGTAAGTGCCGTTCCCCGGACAGTCTCCTTACGATCAAGCCGTTCTGAAAGCTCTTCGTATTGTTTTTCTCCCATTGTCATCCCTCATATTTTTAACTTTTACTCTTCTGTTCTTTCTTCTTCCCCGATTGTCTTATCCTGCGTATCTTCCTTGTCTTGCGCATTCTCCTTCTCTTCTGTATGATCCTGCTCTTCTGTCTCTGCTTTTTCTACAGTTTTCTCTTCTGCTGTATCTTTCTTTTCTTCTGTTCCAGTGGACTTTTCCTCTGTTTTCTCTGCATTCTCAGATTCAACTCTTTTATGTCCTTCGCAGTACATTCCAAGCGTTTTCTCAAGGATCTCAAGATCCACCGGTTTGGTAAGATGATGGTTCATTCCGGCTTCTTTTGTCTTTACCTTATCTTCTGCAAATGCGTTGGCTGTCATTGCTATGATTGGAATTGTCTTTGCATCTTCTCTTGTCATCGCTCTGATCTTACGCGTCGCTTCCAGTCCATCCATAACCGGCATCATGATGTCCATAAGGATTGCATCATATTCGCCTTCTTCTGATGCAGCAAATGCTTCCACTGCCTCTTTTCCATCTTTTGCCTGCGCCGTGATTACCCCGGCACTCTCCAGCATAAAATTCGTGATCTCAAGATTCAGGTCATTATCTTCTACGATCAGCACATGCAGCCCTTTCACATCCTTCTTTTCATCCAGATCATCCTCTGGCACAATCTCTGGTTCCTTCTCCGGATTAATGTCAAATCCGAGTGCGATGTAAAATGTCGTACCTTTGTCCTTTTCACTGTAGACCTGGATATTTCCTTCCATTGTCTTTAACAGTTCACTTACGATTGCCATGCCAAGCCCGGTTCCCCGGTAACTGGTCCGCGCATTGTCATCTGCCTGTGTAAATGGTTTATACAGATATTCATCAATAAATTCTTCACTCATTCCAATACCTGTATCACGGATAACGATCTGATATTCTACCTGCTTTTTATCGCTGCTCTTTTCTTTGATATATACATCCACAGATCCACCCGGATGATTGTACTTCACGCTGTTGCTGATCAGATTCAGTAAAATTCTCCGGAAATGCATCGGACTTCCGATCAGTCTTGTATGTTCTACATCCTTCATATGGATCTGGAACCTGATCTCTGCTGCTTCCGCCTGAACTTCCACAATTGCCTTGATCTGCTCCATCTCGTCATTTAAGTCAAATGGTACATGTTCAAGCTGCACTTGTCCATTTTCAAGCTTGCTCATATCCACCACGTCGTTGATCAGTGATAACAGATGTCCCGATGCCTGATCTATCTTCTTCAGCCATTCTTCTGTCTTTTCCGGCTTGTCTTTATTCTTCCGGATGATCTCAACCATACCCATGATTCCGTTGATCGGAGTCCGGATATCATGCGACATATGCGACAGGAATTCTCTTTTTGCCATATTCGCACGTATGGTCGCATCGTTTGATTCTTTCATCTTCTCCTGATATTCCAGCAATTCATTGATATGCTTCTCCTGATGCCCTGCATGTACCCTCAGAATAATGTACACACTGAACATTAGAATTGCACAGATTAAAAATATCATATAATAGGTCTCGTTATGCTGTAATACATAGGACAGTGACTTGTTCTCTGTAAAGTTTGTGACCCATTTGTCCTGAAGTTTTCCAATCGTACCGTCTTCTGACATTTCCTGCAATGCAGTATTTAACTTTTCCTGCAGTTCTGTGGCATTTTTATCTACCGCAAGTGCAGGATAGCTCTTTGCGATCACAAGACCTTCCTGCAGATTCAGACCATTCTCTTCGATGATTTTCGATGCAACTGCTGCATGGCAGATTCCATAATCCACATCGCCATTTTCCACTGCCTGAAGGATCTCTGTATTCGTATTATATTCCACGTAGTCACACTGCAGGTCATAGGTTGACTTTATAACCGACTTTGCCATAAGTGCGACCTTTTTCCCTGCTAACGACGCTACACTGTCTACCTTCTCTTTTCCATAAACACGTAAGTCATCTGAACAGATTGGTATCGTCTGCAGTGTATCCTGCATATTGGAAAATATTTCCAGACCCAGTAATACGTCGACGGTCCCGTCTTCTAACATCTGCCGGCATTCCTGCCATTCTCCTGTCTTAAAATCCGGGCGCATGCCAATCCGGTTTGCTGCCTCTATCATAATCTCTATGTAGAGTCCAGATAGGTCGCCATTTGTATTATAATAAGAATTCGGACTAAAATCATAGTCTGTTGCAATCTTAAGTACCGGCGCATCTTTATCTGTTACTTTTACTTTCGTCGTAACCACCGGGTCTTCTGTGAATATGCCCATCTCCGCCGCAGTAAATACAGATGGTATCAATATACACAAAATAATCAATACGACCAGTACAACGTTGAGAAATGTATGTATGTTTTTCTTCATCGTATATCCCCTTATCATTTGTTCTGCTATAACCTTTTATTCACTTTCATCTGCGGTCCGACTTTTTGCTGACTGCCTTTTTCAAGGTAACCTCATCGCAGGATGCCTGCAAGTGTTTTCATCAGTTTTCCAATCTCTATCGGCTTTGCAACATGACCATTCATTCCTGCATCAAATGCAGCTTTCCGGTCTTCTTCAAATGCATTGGCCGTCATCGCCACGATCGGGATATCAGCCCGTTCATCCGAAAGATTTCTGATTACTTCCGTAGCCTGGTATCCATTCATACGCGGCATCTGAATATCCATCAGCACCAGATCATAATAATCTGCCGGTACACGCTTTATACATTTTAACGCAACTTCCCCGTCCGTTGCAACTTCAACTTTCATTTTGATGTCTTCTAATATTGTCTTCTCTTCAGCTATTTTGTGACACAATATTATCTCAAATCTGGATACATTTCTTACGAATTCCAGTTTCTTTTCTTTTAACGCTCCCTCGATGATTGTATCCATCATTTTATTAATCTCATAGATGTTACAGACCGTCTCATGCAGGACTTCTTTTCCACTAAATTCATCCGACTAACCTTCTATCTTTCCTCAGATATTCTGGCATTCCAGAACTCCTCAAAATAATTCTATCTTCCATTATACTAAATAATCACTTAATATTCCATAGCTGCACCGTCTTTGCTATACAGAAAACCTGTCACTGGCAGCTTTTCTTGCATACTTTGGTATACAGAAAACTTTCCACCGGCAGTTTTTCTTGCAAGCTTTGGTAGAGTATAAAAATAAAGCAGCTACAGCTTCCTGTTCCGAAACTGTAACTGCCTTGATTTCATATATCTTAGAAAGATATTGGGGGTGTAAAAGATGTTCTTTTATAACTTATTTTCTTATACGTTATTTCTTTATAATTCAACTGTCTGTGTCTGTTTTTTGATTCCGTGTTTTTCTGCAAATCCTGTCAGGATCAGTGTCAGGGCTCCGTCACCAGTTACGTTACATGCTGTTCCGAAGCTGTCCTGAAGTGCGAAGATTGTAAGCATCAGGGCTGTTCCTGTCTCATCGAATCCAAGTACTCCTGTGATCAGTCCTAAGGAAGCCATAACAGTTCCACCTGGCACTCCAGGTGCTCCGATTGCGAATACTCCTAACAGTACACAGAACAGGATCATGTTTGGTAATGTCGGAAGTGTTCCGTAAAGGACTTTTGATACTGTCATTACGAAGAATACTTCTGTTAATACAGATCCACATAAGTGAATATTTGCAAAAAGTGGTACTCCAAAGTCTACCATATCATCTCTGAGTGTCGGCTCAGATTTCTTTGCACAACGAAGTGCTACTGCAAGTGTTGCTGCAGAAGACATAGTTCCTACAGCTGTGATGTAAGCTGGTCCGTAATTCTTTAATACTGTCATCGGATTCTTTCCTGAATATGCACCACCAATTCCGTACAGTAATGCAAGCCAGATATAATGTCCGATCATTACGATCACGATAACTTTTAAGAATACCGGAAGCTGTTTTGTAATGGTTCCTTCATAAGATAAACTGCAGAATGTTAATGCAATGAATACTGGAAGAACCGGGATAATTACTTTTGTTACGATAGAAAGTACAATCTGCTGGAACTCTTCCAGAACTTTTGTAATTGTATTCGCCTCTGTCCATGTTGCTGCAAGTCCGATCATGAGTGAGAATACCAGTGCACTCATAACTGACATGATCTGCGGAATATCAAGCTGGAATACAACTTCCGGAAGCTCTTTTAATCCTTCAACTTCAGAAGTAATTGACATATGTGGAATCATCATATATCCTGCTGCCATAGAGAATAATGCAGCTCCTACAGAAGATACATAAGCAGCTACAACTGCTACTCCAAGCATGGTTGACGCATTATTACCCAGCCGTGTAATAGACGGTGCAATAAATCCGATAATAATCAGCGGTACACAGAATAAGATAATCTGGTTCACAATATACTTCAGTGTTACAATAACTTCCATAACTGGTTTTCCAAGGAACTGTCCTAAGACAATACCGATCACTACTCCCATGAGTAACTTAAATGGTAAACTACTAAAAAATTTCTTCATACCTCTCAAACTCCATTCAATTTTTATGTAATTTTTTCTTACTTTTATTTCATTTTCCGGGTTTTATTTTCCCTTATTCTTCAATCATCATCTTGATGATCTCTTCGTTCGTCTCGCGCATTCCTTCTTTACCAAGACGTCCAACATTTTTCAGTGTTGCTTCTACACCTTTTGTCACGATTCCATCCCCACCATGGAATTCCTGACCACGTACATACATGTTGTATCCGAGGATACCTGCATCTACTGCAGATGCGATCTTGGCTGCACAGGATGCTTTTGCACCATCACAGACAATACCTGATACTATTGCCAGTGCATTCACAACGGTATGGATGACTTCCTCATATCCACCACCGCAAAGATAAGCGATACCTGCTCCCGCTCCTGCTCCTGCATTCACAGCTCCGCAGTATGCTGACAGACGTCCGATCGGTGTCTTTTCATGAATCGCTGTCAGATTCGAAAGTGCCAGTGCACGGTAGAGCTTTTCTTTTTCTACTTTGAGCTCTTCTGCGTATACCATAACTGGTACGGATACCGTAATTCCCTGGTTACCACTTCCTGAGTTTATTACAACCGGAAGTTCACATCCATTCATACGGGCATCTGATCCGGCTGCTGCCATTGCTTTTGCTCTGGTTTTTACATTGTCTTCATCCATATCAAGGAGTACTTTTCCGATGTTTGCGCCATAATCGCCACGGATTCCTTCTTTGGCGATCGTATAGTTGTATTCCATCTGTCTGTCGAGTACTTCTTTGATATCTTCAACATCTACCGTGTTAATGAAATCCCAGATATCTTTCATATTTAAAAGGGTTCTGTCTGTAAGACCTTCCTCTTCTTCTCCTTTAACCTCTGATTCTTTCACAATTTCCCCATTATGCTCAATCAGTACGATGTTCGTGTGATAATTTGCAATTCTTACTTTTGCATAATCATCTCCGTGATATAACGTAATCACAATATCAAATGTAATCCCCTGATCCAGATGCTCCACTGTGATCGGTGTATTCTCCAGGAATTCTTTGATCTTCGCTGCATCTTCTTCTGTTGCTTCTGCGATTACTTCCAGTTCCTTATCCGGATCTCCTGCTACGATACCTGCAGATGCTGCTGCCGGTATTCCTTTCAGATGATTGGTATTCGGAACGATGACTGATTTTACATTTTTAATAATGCTGCCGCTTGCCCCAATTACAACGCGGTCCGGCATACATCCCAGTTCTCTTCTTGCTACTGCTGCTGCATAAGCCAGCGCAATTGGTTCAGTACATCCCATTGCAGGGTGTAATTCTTCTTTTAAGATCTGTACGTACGCATTATATTTTGGATTTGTTTTTTCCATCTCTCTTTTGTATTCCTTTCTTCAAATCTATATAAAAACTATTTTCCGGAAAATTTGTTTTTGACTTGTTTTTCTCATGTAGACACTGTATCATCAAATAAACGATTTGTAAAATTTAACTTTTTTATGAAATGCTTAAAAAACTTTTATACTTGTAAAGTCAGGCGGATATTCGCAATACGCTTCGCTGCTTGATTTGGTTAAATTACATCGCAGAATGGAGGAATTTATGGATTTTCGTGGAATTAATACATTTATACATGTTGCAAATCAGGAAAGTTTTTCAAAAGCTGCCGATATTCTCGGCTATACGCAGGCTGCCGTCAGTATTCAGATCAAGCAGCTGGAATCCGAACTCGGGACCAGGCTTTTCGACCGCATCGGCAAACACATCTCCCTTACGCACCAGGGAAAGATATTCTACCAGTATGCCCTACATATATCGAATGAAATCGAAGAAATAAAGGATGTTCTTTCCGGTTCCCAGGATCTGACAGGAACACTACGGATCGGAACGATCGAGTCCATCTGCGCTTCGATCCTTCCCGATATTCTGTCCGAATATCATAAGCTTCACCCGCAGGTTGAGATCAGCATCATCACAGATTCTCCGGAAGCACTTCTGGATATGATGAATAAATCGCGCGTCGATCTTGTCTATTTTATGGATAAACGTATGTATGACCCGAAGTGGGTCAAGGTCTTAGAAGAGCCGGAAAATATTATATTTATCGGAAGCAATGATCATCCATGTACCAAAAAAAGTCCTTTGATGTTGAGTGAGATCATCAAAGAACCTTTTATTTTAACCGAGCGGTATGCCAGCTACCGTTTTATCCTGGATCAGTATCTGGCTGCCTATGGTCTGGAAATCCATCCCCGTGTAGAATCCAGCAGTACGGATTTTATCATACAAATGCTGTTGAAAAACGAATTTTTATCTTTCGTTCCGCAGTTCACCGTACGGGAACAGATTGCACAGGGAATTCTTACACCTATTACGGTCAGTGATTTTGATATGCATATCTGGCGTCAGATCGTCTATCACAAAGATAAGCTCCTGACCCGCGAGATGAAAGCATTCTTCCAGCTCGTAAAAGAGATCGAAACAACGGAATTATAATCCAGACTTCCAATAACAGTACGGGGACAGGTATTCCCTGTCCCTCGTTAAAAAAGATAGTATATCGAAAAATATAGAAAACGTCTGTCTAAGCGGTTGCCGGAAGAATACGTGACAGGAAAGTCTGTGTTCTTTTCTCCTTTGGTGCTGTAAAGATGCGTTCCGGCTTTCCTTCTTCTACTACATATCCGTCTGCCATGAAGATGACTCTATCTGCTACATCTCTTGCAAATCCCATCTCGTGTGTTACAACGATCATCGTCATTCCTTCTTTTGCCAGAGACTTCATTACATCCAGTACATCTCCAACCAGTTCTGGATCCAGTGCTGATGTCGGCTCATCGAATAACAGTGCTTTTGGTTCCATGGCAAGTGCTCTTGCTATCGCAACTCTCTGCTGCTGTCCTCCTGAAAGTGTACTTGGATATACATCTGCTTTTTCTTTCAGTCCTACTTTATCCAGCAGTTCCAGTGCTTTTTTGTGTGCCTCGTCTTTATTCATATGTTTGGTAAGGACCGGTGCCATCATCACATTTTCAGCAACGGTTTTCAGCGGAAACAGATTGAATCTCTGGAATACCATACCAACCTCTTCCCGGAACTTGCGGATGTCACATTTTTTATCTAACAGGTTCTTACCTTCATATTGTACGACACCTCCTGTAGGCTGCTCCAACTGGTTGATGCATCTTAAGAATGTGCTTTTTCCCGAACCGGATGGTCCGATGATGCATACAACTTCTCCTTCTTCGATATCAAGGTTGATATCTTTTAATACTTCCAGGTTTCCGAATTTCTTTGATAAATGACTTATTTTAATCATATTCATATCAATCACCTCATTTTTCTTTCAATCTGTTTCTGAACAATTATTAATATAGAAAGTATCACCAGATAAAACAGTGCCAGCGCGGTATATGTCGGAATTGCTTTAAAGCTTAAAGCTGCATATGCCTGTGCCTGATGTGTAATCTCATTTACCGCAATAGCCGATAATAATGCTGTATCCTTAACGGATGTGATAAACTGGTTGAACAATGCCGGCAGGGCGGATTTGAAAGCCGGCGGGATAATCAGGTGGATCATCGTCTGTGAACTGGTAAGTCCAAGAGATGCTCCGGCTTCTTTCTGTCCCGGATCAATTCCCATCAATGCTCCTTTGACAATTTCAGATATAAATGCTCCGGAGTTCAATGCAATAACACCGATTCCGACAATTGTACTGCTGATATCTACACCCATAAGTTTTGGAATTACGAAGTATCCATACAGCGCCTGCACCATAAGTGGTGTCGCACGGATGATCCAAATGTAAACTTCAGCGATTGCTTTTCCTATCTTATATTTTGACTGTAATAAGTATCCGCAGAGACTTCCGACTAGGAAACCAATCCCGATACCTACTACAGCAATTAAAATCGTCAGTTTTAACCCGTCGAACATCATCGGGAGTAAAACATTCAAAAATTTCATATCCATATACTATCTCTTCCTATCTGTTGTCTTTTTAGTTCTTGTATTTTAATAATCTGGACTGGAGATTATTCACACCATTTTGCATATAACTCATCTGTTGTACCATTCTTGATCAGTACTTTTACAGCTGCGTTGATCTCATCGTAATATTTACACTCTTTTGAAACTGCTACACAATATGGAGCCTGGCCCTGATTGAACTCATCACCTACAACTTCAAGGTTGCTGTCCGGTGTTGTCTTAATGTAGAAACTTGCTCCAGGTCCGTCCTGAATAACTGCATCGACTTTCTTCTGTTCCAGTGATTCGTATGCTGTTGTGATTGTGTCATGTACTTCCAGCTCGGAATCAGACAGGTTCTTTGATGCATAAGTGTGAGATGCAGTTCCTTTTTCTACGGCTACTTTTTTGCCTTTCAGGTCATCGACACTCTTAATTCCTTCATCATTTGTCTTATTAACCATAACGACCTGACCGGAATCACAATATACATCGGTAAAGTCCATAACCTCTTTTCTTTCATCTGTTGCACAAAGTGCTGCAGCTCCGATATCCAGTTTACTTTCTGAAAGTGAAGTAGTCAGTGCTGAGTAATCCATTGCCTGCACACCTCCGTCAATCTCAAATCCAAGCAGATCCTGCAGATCACTGATAAGATCAAGGTCATATCCGATCAAGGTCTTTCCATCTTCATCGTAGTAAGAAAATGGTCCGAAAAGTCCGCTTGTTCCGACTTTCAGCTTTACACCTTCCATACTTCCTTTGATATCATCTTCTGTAAGGGTTTTCTTGGTTTCGGATTTGGCTGATGAATCATCACTTGATTTGCTTCCACATCCTACACCAAGCATTGCTACCATCGCCACACTCATCATAACTGCTACTAATTTCTTCTTCATAATACGAGTCCTCCTTACTGCTTTACCTTCGGAATCTGCAAACTGCAATTTCCCTGGATTCTTTTTTAACTGAAAATGTAAGGGCGCATTACAAACTTTTTTTGTAATGCGCCCTTGCATTTTCTGTCCGACAGACTTTCTAATCTTACCCGGGATGACTTTAGAAAATAGTTTTTCTATGATTTCATATCTGTGAAATGAAATACGAAAAAGCGCCGCAGTTGATTGCTGCGACGCCTTTGTCTGTCTCGTTCCTTATGAACTTGTGATTATTCTAACCTCTTTATTGCTTTCCGTCAATCTGTAATTTTGTTCAAAATTATCAGTTAATTCTTTTATTTTATCGTTTTTATCACGAATCTTTACTGGTGTTTTTACATTATTTCCAAAATGTAAACATTGATCAAGTATTATTTTGTGTTATTTAACTATTACATTTTCTAATACTTCTTTTTTCATCCTCTTACATACAGCTCTTTATTTTTTACTTCTAGATTGTAGGAATGATTTTTCAGACACACTCTAGCATCCTCTTACCGTACCTGTTGAAAATAGTCTTCCATCGTTGGAAATGAGATATCCTCTCCGGTACACATCACCATGATATCATCCCGGAGTGCCCGGGCTTCTATCGTATCGATCTTTCCAAGTTCTTTTAGTAACCCCAGACTCTTTTCCATCACGCCTTCCGGTACTTCTTCCCATTTTTCACGGAATCTTCTTTGTCTATAGTATATTTCTTTTTCTGCCAGATATGTCTTCATAATCTGCAGTTTTTCTCCTGAACATCCCTCCATCTCAATGTGGCGGATAATATTTTTCAGATCTACTGCATCATCCAGGGCATTATGACTTACTTCTGTTCCAAGGCCGCAGAGCAGTTTCAGACTTGCAATTCCGGCACTTGGGAGACTTAACTTTGCTAGATACATCCCTTCTACATCCTGGATCATCCGGATTACACGGTTTACAATCTTCCTTGTTCTCTTGGAAGCATCCTGACGATATTCCAACAGATCTTTCTGGATCACATGCTTATCCGGCCCCCATACATAGATGTTTTTCACATCCCAGGCTTCCAGCTGTTCTGCCACCTCTTCCATCACCAGTTCATAATCCGGTGCACTTAAAAGGTCTTCTCTTCCGATACCTGTCATCTCCTGAAAAAGCTCATGTAATTCATCTTCGGCATATATATACGAATGAAATCTTGTCACTTCCTTAAAGTTCTTCTGACAGATCACAAATCCGACCGACACCAACTTCGGCGGTGGTCCGCCTTTTTTCTGGGAAGTCAGAAATTCTGTATCTAAAAAAGCAACCATTTCATTTTTTAATTTATCTGCAATCTTTGGGAAATCATTTTGCTGTATTTTTATATTTATATTCTTCTTTGGTTTTTTCTTGATCCTTGCCAATGAAACCACTCCTTGCTGTTATATCATATTCCTTGTGACATCATACAGGGTGTGGGGAGATTTTGCAAGTGGGCACAATGAATAACTACTTTCTAATGTATCTCTGATTTTTGCTTCGTGGTTTTTCCGGTATTGTCATCTGTACAAACTGTAACTTCATCGCAGGGTTTAAGTAATGTTTCCGGAAAGTCTCCTTTGATTTAATTTGCAACTTTTCCATAATTGCATTGGCTGTATATGGAATTCCATAATCCATAACATCTAATAATTTCTTTACATACTCTGATACATTTTCACCATAGCTTTCTGTCTCTGGCATAATTTCCTCTTCAAAAGCTCTATCTTACTTATTATCTTGCTTATTATCTTGCTTAATTATACATGTTTTGAAAAATTTATTCTATACAAGCTCAAAAAAATAGCCATGTATTACTCATTTTTAGCAATACATGGCTATTTTTTCATTTATCTCTCTACTATTTTCCCACTCTCTTAAGCCAGCAGGCCACTTCAATGTGAACCGTATGCGGGAACTGGTCCACAGGTGTCACATCCTTAAGTTCATACCCATTGGCTCTTAAGAACTTCACATCCCTCGCAAGCGTCGCACTGTCGCAGCTTACATATACCACTCTTTCCGGCTGCATATCGACAATCGTCTGAAGCAGGGATTCCTCACAGCCTTTTCTCGGCGGGTCAACTACGATCACGTCTGCATGTGCGGTCTCACCGTTATGTGTCTTTTCGTATTCTTTATAATAGTCCGGCAGGACTTCTTCTGCCTTGCCTACATAGAATTCTGCATTCGTGATGTCATTAATCTTCGCGTTATTCTTCGCATCATCAATGGCCTGTGGCACAATCTCGACTCCGTATACCTGCTTTGCCTTCTTTGCAAGGAACAGGGATATGGTTCCGATTCCGCAGTACAGATCCCATACCGTCTCATTGCCGGTAAGCCCTGCATAGTCCAATGCCAGTCCGTATAGCTTCTCTGTCTGTACCGGATTCACCTGGTAGAATGACAGCGGTGATATCTGATACTTGATCTCTCCGATATAGTCTGTGATGAATTCCTGTCCCCACAGAAGACGGATTGTGTCACCCATGATCACGTTCGTCTTCACAGTATTCATACTGAGGGTAATGCTTGTCATACCCGGAATCTGGCGGAGACGTCCTACCAGATCGTGGCAATGCGGAATCGTCTTTCCGTTAATTACCAGGCAAACCATAATCTCATCTGTCTTGAATCCATAACGGAGCAGGACATGACGCACCAGTCCTTTGTGCTTCACTTCATCATAGGCCGGAATATCGAATTCCTCCATAAAATCCAGGATACAATTCAGGATCTCTTCATTCACTTCCACACCAAGTACACAGTCCGTATTCCCGATAATGCTGTGTGTTCTTCCGGCATAGAATCCTGCGATCACTCTGCCGTCTTTATCTGTTCCGATCGGGAACTGTGCTTTATTACGGTAGCGGAATGGCTGCATTCCTTCACCGTCCATGCCAACTGCCGGGTGCATGATCTGATCCAGCAGTTCGGAAGGAACTTCCCCGATACGCTCCAGATTGCCGCGGACTTTCGATTCTTTGAACTTTAACTGTGCCAGATATTTCATCTCCTGGATCTGACAGCCGCCACATTTTCTCGCCATTGGACAGACCGGCTCTTCTACGCGGTCTTTGGATGGAGTCAGAACATTCATCAGGCGTGCATAGCCATAATTTTTCTTTGCCTTCATGACTTTGGCTTCTACAACATCCCCGATGATGGCATCTTTGATGAACAGTGTATAACCATCCACCTTACCGATGCCTTCTCCTCCGACTCCGATATCTTCAATTTTTACTTTTACAATTTCATTCTTCTGCATCATTAGATAACTGTCTTTCTAATATTAGATTCAAACAGGCGGTTATATCCCAGCCAGTCATTTCCTTTTTTATCTTTGAATAATTCTGTTAATGTCTGCATCTTTGCATCTGCATTATCTGCAAGATTCAGTGCCATCGCCTCGGCAAGTGCCGGTTTCTTCGGTGAACCGTATTCCAGCTCCCCGTGATGCGCTACGATACAGTGTTTTAATTCATTAGCCAGCTTTTCCGGGAAGTCCGGGATGCTGCGCACTGCATCTCCTACCATCTCTACACCGATCACGATATGTCCGAGAAGCTGTCCTTCATCTGTGTAATCATTTTCCGGGAAGGAAGATAATTCTTTTGTCTTTCCGATATCGTGACAGATTGCTGCTGTGTAAAGCAGATCTTTATTCAGGATCGGATAAGCGCTTGTCATATAGTCACAGAACTTCACAACACTTAATGTATGCTCCAGAAGTCCTCCGGCGAATCCATGATGTACCGTCTTTGCTGCGGAATGTCCTTTGAAATTACGGATAAATGTCTCGTCTTTTACAAAGTAATATTCCAGCACCTGTCTTAAATATTCATTGTCTACTTTCTTAATATAGCCAAGCAGTTCATTATACATACCATCGGTACTCTTCTCTGTTGTCGGCATATAGTCTGCAGCAATGTATTCGCCTTCCTGTGCTTTTCTGATCTGCTTGATGTTCATCTGAAGATTGTTATTGTAGCTGATGATCTCTCCATAGACTTCGATGAAATCCAGTTCATCATAATCTGCAATTCCGCCGGAATTCGGATCCCATACTTTTCCGTCCAGTGTTCCTGTCTTATCCTGAAGGATCAGATTATCATAAGGTCTTCCGTTTCTGGTCTCCGCGGAACGCTTTCCCTTACACAAATATACATTTCTGATTGTTTCCCCTTCATGAAGGGTATTGATATATCTCATTTTATTTCCTCTTTCTAATTATTCTATACATCTACTCTTTACTTCCAATTGTTACGTCGAACGAAATGTCTACATAACCGCCGGCTCCCTGTCTCTGGCCTTTGATCTTTATCTTACTTCCACTCTTTTGTTCTGACAATATAGACTGATACCCTGACAAAGAATTTACCTTCTTTCCTGCTGCTTCGGTAATGATATCACCGCTCTGGATTCCCGCCGACATAGCCGGTGAATCTGTCTCCACCGCTCTTACATAGACTCCTTTTGGAATTCCCTGTTCTTCTATCTCTGACGTCACATCTAATCCGCGGATACCGATATACGGAATCGCCTCACCATTAGACAGCTGTTCGATCTGAGACTTTAAGCCGGAGATTCCATAAGCTGTCACCAATCCTTTGCTGCTGTTTTCTGAAATGCCCTGATCTATGATTCCTACCACTTCTCCGGACAGATTGCAGATGACACCTGTTCCATCTTCTGCTGCAGCGATATCAGTACAAAGAAGCTGATATTTTCCATCATCGCCATCTATCATATTTCTTGCCGATGCGATCGTGCCAAATCCGACACCTCCCGCATAGCCAAATGGTTTGCCAAGCACAATTGCAGTGTCTCCCTTTTGTACGGAATTGGAGCTTCCAAGAGCCGCCATCCTGATCTGTGACCAGGTACTTTGCTGGATAGAACTTCGTCCCACTGCATAGATTGCAAATCCAAGACTTTCATCCTTTTTCTTAACAGAAGCCGGATACACACTGCCATCCGGGAATACGATATGGATTTCTTTGGCAGTCTTTAACACCGAAGTGCTTCCATATATCAGAAGTTCCTGACCATTATCTGCTATGATCAGTCCCGATACACTGTTCTTATTATCATAAGACTCATCAATCCAGTCCTGTTCTCCTGAGATTCCTACTATCTCTACGACAGACTTTGCCGACTCAGAGGCCACATCCGTTAACGACTGCTGAAGCTCTCTGTGGCTGTCTGTATCCAGCGCCTTCTCCGTCGTGGTTTCGTCTTTTTTTTCTGTGTCTGTTGTATCTGTCTCTTCTTCCGGAATGACTATTTTCTGTGAATCATCCGGAAATTTTTCATCAATCCATGGTTTGAGCGCAGAAAAACTGATGCAGGCAGCAATACCGAATATCAGACCAAGCCCTGCTGTCTTAAGAATACTCTTCCGGTATCTCTGGCCACGTCTGTTATCGTTCTTTATTGTCTCCTGCATGAACATATAATCTGACTGTTTTTCATATGGTTGTTTTTCTGGTTCTCCCTGTTCTTTTCCGGGAAATTTCCGCTCATCCATAAGCCTTTTGTCTCCTTTGCAATCCTTTTTATAGTATACCGTATGGAATGGGAATGTTCAATATTTATCCTTTCCTTTATGGCTCAAATAATGTAGAATAGGTACTGTTCACAGGTGGAATTTTCCAGGGCCGGAGATTCCATAACGTACAATACAGGTACTGAACTTATATAAATTTAGGTGAGAAATATGAATAAAAAAACATTAGCAAAACTAGAATATAATAAAATAATCGATATCTTAATAGAGCAGGCTTCTTCTTTTGGCGGAAAAGAACGTTGTAAAAGACTGAAACCCATGGCATCCCTTCCGGATATCCAGTCTGCACAGGACCAGACCGAAGCTGCATTTACACGTATTATCAAAAAAGGTCGTCCGTCCTTTGGAAGCTGTAATCCGGTCGGCGAATCTTTGAAACGTCTGGAAGTCGGTGCTGCTCTTGGAAGCGGTGAGCTTCTGCGTATCTGCAAGCTTCTTGAAAATACCGCACAGGTCAAATCCTACGGAAGACACGAAACTGCCGATGATATGGAAGACTGTCTGGATGCATTGTTCCAGCAGCTGGAACCTCTGACTCTCTTAAGTACAGAGATCCGCAGATGTATCATTGAAGAAGATGAAATCAGTGACGATGCCAGCAGCACATTAAAGCAGATCCGCCGTTCCATGAACCAGATTAACGACAAGGTACATTCCACCCTGTCTTCCATGGTCAATGGTTCCCTTCGTACTTACCTGCAGGATCCGATCATCACGATGCGTGGTGACCGCTATTGTATCCCTGTAAAGGCCGAATACAGAAGCCAGGTATCTGGTCTGATCCACGACCAGTCAGCCACCGGTTCTACTCTGTTCATAGAACCTATGGCTGTCGTAAAACTGAATAACGACCTAAAAGAATTATATGGAAAAGAGCAGGAAGAGATCCAGGTAATCCTCGCCCGCTTAAGTGCTGATGTCGGTGAATACACAGAATCCATCCGCACAGACTACAAAGTCATGACAGAACTCGACTTTATCTTCGCCAGAGGTAATCTTGCAATCAACATGAATGCCAGCAAACCAGTCTTTAATACAGAAGGACGCATCCACATCCGTGAAGGCCGGCATCCATTATTAGATAAGAAAAAGGTCGTCCCAATCACCGTTACACTTGGTGATGCCTTCGATCTTCTGATCGTAACCGGACCAAATACCGGTGGTAAGACTGTATCTTTGAAAACCGTCGGATTATTTACCCTGATGGGACAGTCCGGACTCCATATCCCTGCCCTGGACCGCTCAGAGCTTGCGCTTTTTGAAAATGTATATGCCGATATCGGAGATGAACAAAGTATTGAGCAAAGCCTTAGTACCTTCTCTTCCCATATGACAAATATCGTATCGTTTTTAAAGCATGTCGACGAACATTCGCTGGTACTTTTTGACGAATTAGGTGCAGGAACAGACCCTACCGAAGGTGCAGCCCTTGCAATTGCAATCTTAAACCATCTGCATCAGCGCGGCATCCGTACCATGGCAACGACTCACTACAGTGAACTGAAAGTCTTTGCCCTGTCTACACCTGGTGTTGAAAATGCCTGTTGCGAATTCGACGTAGAAACGCTTCGTCCGACTTATCATCTTCTAATCGGTATTCCAGGTAAGAGTAATGCATTTGCCATCGCAGGAAAACTTGGGCTTCCGGATTATATTATCGATGAAGCAAAAACACATCTTACAGAACAGGATGAATCCTTCGAAGACCTGTTAACCGATCTTGAGACAAGCAAACGCACCATTCAGAAAGAACAGGAAGAAATCGAACATTACAAACGCGAACTGGCACGTCTGGAAGAAGAGACAAGACAAAAACGTGATAAATTAGAAGAGCAACGCGACCGCATCATCCGAGAAGCCAATGAAAAAGCACACGAGATCCTTGCCGATGCCAAAGAAACCGCAGATGAAACCATGCGTAATTTCCACAAATTCGGGAAGGCCAACATCTCCGTTGCCGAGATGGAAAAAGAGCGTGAGCGTCTCCGCAAGAAGATGAATGCAACCCAGAATTCCATGAAGACAGATGCCAAGAAACCGAAAAAAGCTTATAAGGCCAGTGATTTTAAGCTTGGCGAATCTGTCAAAGTACTGAGTATGAATCTGACGGGTTCTGTAACTTCACTTCCTGATGCAAAGGGAAATGTTACCGTACAGATGGGTATCCTTCGTTCTACCGTCAATATATCTGACCTTGAGATCATCGAAGAAGCACCGTCTTATTCCTTCAACAAACGTGTGAAACAGACCGGAAGGGGAAAAGTCAAGATGGGCAAATCTCTCGCTATCAGTCCTGAGATCAACCTGCTTGGTAAAACAGTCGATGAAGCCATTGCAGAGCTTGATAAATACTTAGATGATGCATCTCTTGCACATCTTAGTTCTGTCAGAATCGTACATGGTAAAGGAACCGGTGCATTAAGAGCCGGCATCCACAAATATTTAAAACGTCAGAAACACGTCAAATCCTTCCGTCTCGGAGCATTTGGCGAAGGCGATGCGGGAGTAACAATCGCCGAATTAAAATAATAAAATAAGGGATATAACATTTGCCATCTGTATCCCCATTGCGGGATACGGAGGCTGAAATCTGATGTACACAACTTACATCTACTTAAGAGAGGAGTATACATTGTTATGAATAAACAGAAAATTCTGATCGTCGATGACGATGAAAATATCGCAGAACTGGTCTCATTGTATCTGGCCAAAGAATGTTTTGATACCATGACCGTACACGATGGTGAACGCGCTCTGATCGCATTTGACACTTACAAGCCAAACCTGATCCTGCTGGATCTGATGCTGCCGGGTATCGATGGTTATCAGGTCTGTCGCGAAATCCGCGCAAGATCCAATACACCGATCATCATGCTCTCCGCAAAGGGTGAAGTCTTTGACAAAGTGCTCGGCCTGGAGCTTGGTGCCGATGATTATGTCATGAAGCCTTTTGATTCCAAAGAACTGGTTGCCCGTGTAAAGGCCGTTCTGCGCCGCTATCAGGCCGGAGCGAAACCGGAAGTTCCTCAGGCAGATAAGGGAAAATGTGTGGAATATCCTGGTATCGAGATCAATCTGACCAACTATTCTGTCATTGTAGACGGTAAGACGGTGGAAATGCCTCCAAAAGAACTGGAGCTTTTGTATTTCCTCGCTTCTTCACCAAATCAGGTCTTCACCCGCGAACAGCTGTTAGATCAGATCTGGGGTTATGAATATATCGGTGATACCCGTACCGTTGATGTCCACATCAAAAGACTTCGTGAAAAGATCAAAGATCATAACGGCTGGAGTCTTAGCACAGTATGGGGAATCGGTTACAAATTCGAAGTAAAATAATACGGGTAGTAATAACATTATGAAAAGTACACTCTATTTAAAATTTGCAATTATCTATATTGTATTTGGCTTTTTAAGCCTGTTTACAGTGGCTACGCTGACGGAAAATCTCGTCAGCACGCCTATCTTCAACCGCATCATCGGAAGTATATACCGGGAAGCTACGATGATCGCAGACGATTATCTTCCGGGCTATTATTCCGAGACTTTATCAGAAGCCGACACGCAGATGATGCTGTCCGGAGTCAGCACCCAGCTTGATGCTGCCGTCTGGTTTATCTCCAAAGACGGCACAATGATCGCATCTGCTCATACAAGTGGCTATCCATCTGCACCTTCATCGGTCGAGGATTTTAATCCTGCCGAATCCGGAAGTGCCAAATCACAGACAGGGGATTATCACGGATATTTTGAAAATGACGTCATTACCGTAACGGTACCTGTTACTTATGGTTATTCTCCCAAAGGATACCTTATGATCCACCGGTACACCAGCGTAATTACGGATCTGACATTTATTCTGATGAAGGGTGTCTATATTACATTAATCGTAATCTTCGCACTTTCATTCATCTTTCTTCTGGCATTCCATTTGCTGGTCTACCGGCCGCTCCATAGGATCACAGAAGCCGCAACACAATATGCTTCCGGCAACCTGGAGTACGAGATCCCGGTCACCACAGAAGACGAGATGGGATATCTGTCTGCTTCTTTGAACTATATGTCATCCCAGCTTCGGGATATGGAGGATTATCAGAAGAAATTCGTGGCAAATGTGTCGCATGACTTCCGCTCTCCTCTGACCTCGATCAAGGGTTATGTAGAAGCCATGGCCGATGGTACAATTCCACCGGAGCTTCATGAAAAGTATCTGGGGATCATCTTATTTGAAACGGAGCGTCTGACAGACCTGACACAGGATCTTCTGACGTTAAATGAATTCGATACCAATCACCTTCTTCTGAACCGTGAGCCATTCGACATCCACGAGATGATCAAGCATGTCGCCGCTTCTTTTGAAGGTGTCTGCACACAGAAAAAAATTTCCATCGAACTTGTCCTTGCCGGCAAAACCCTGAACGTCAACGCCGACAGACGAAAAATCCAGCAGGTTCTTTACAACCTCCTGGACAATGCGATCAAGTTCAGTGATACGAATTCGATTATTACAATTGAGACAACTGCACGTGGGGAGAAAGTATATACGTCTGTCAAAGACAATGGTATGGGTATCCCGCGTTCTGATCTGGGTAAGATCTGGGAGCGCTTCTATAAGAGCGATCTCTCCCGTGGTAAAGATAAGAAAGGTACCGGGCTTGGACTTGCGATTGTGAAGGAAGCGGTTCAGGCGCATGGGGAGAATATTACGGTTGTTAGTACAGAAGGGGTGGGGACGGAGTTTACGTTTTCGCTGCCGAAAGTATAGTATTGGCTGTTTAATACATTAATTTGGGTTGGATTCCCGGTCCATGAACTAGTGTATTAAACAGCCAATTACTTACTTCGCATAAAGTATTTTCTGCACCTCTTCTGTCTTAAGATTCTCTTTCGTCACCCAGGTATACCCCGTATTAACTACCGCTTCATTTCCCATATCAAGGGATGCTCTGGCTGCAGCGATTACGGTTGCATAGCCCATTCCGAATGGATTCTGTACGATCAGTCCGTCTACTTTTCCATCCTGCAGATCCTTGATCTCATCGTCGTTGGCATCAAACCCTACGACTTTTACCTTTTTTTCCATCTTATTTCTTTCCAGACCATCTACTGCCAGTTTTACTGCATCACCGTTGGCAGCGAAGCATCCTGTAATATTCGGGTGTTTTGCCAGAATATAGTCTACTACCTGGTCTTCTGTAATGCTATCCGCTGTTACAGCATTTTCTTCTGTCAGTACTCCATCCGGAAGTTCACTATCTGCCGGGCGGTAGGTTCCTGCATTGATCTCATCGGCAATGGTCTTCTGCATGGTGGTAAGTTCATCCATATGATACACATTCACTACTGAGATATTCGGATGATTGGCTGTCAGTTCATCTGTCACAGCTTTTTCTCTGGCAAGTGCTGCCTGTGATTTGGAATCCTGTATGAATAATGCTATTTCTCCGGTATCTCCCATGGCTTCTGCAAGTTTTTCTGCTGCTTCTTTTCCTGCCGCCTCATTATCTGTTGACACATCTGCGGCTACACCTTGATAATCAGATCCAGAATCAAATGTAACTACCGGAATCTCACTGTCTGTTGCAAGGTCAAACTGTACCTGGCAGGCCTGTAAATCTACAATAGAGATCCCTATTGCCGCCGGATATCTGTCCAGTTCTTCATCCAGCAGATTTACCTGGTCATCTACATTATCTGCATTATCCGGCGCATTGTATGTGACCTTTACTTTATCTTTTCCCGTGTAACCAAGTGCTGTATTGATATCTTCTGCAGCCTGTGCCACACCTTTTTTTACTTCTTCCCAGTACTGGGTGCCGTTCGCTTTTCCTATAATGGAAATGTAATCTCCTTTATCCAGCTTTAATCCATCCACATTATTATAGGCTGCCGGGCTGATCAGGTCTAATTTTCCCTGATATGATTTTTCTTCTGTCTTTGTTGTACCTTTTTGTGCTTCAATCTTCTTTTCTTCATCTGTTGCCTCAGGCGCTTGCTGACATCCACATACGAGCAGTGCTGTTCCAAGCAGCATGGCAATGATCCTGTTTCTCTTCATTTTTCCTCTTCTCCTGATATCTATTTTATTCTTTACAATTCTTCTTTGGTTATACCACCAAAGCTTGTGATTCTTTAAAATAAATGTTCCGCTTTTATCAGCAACATATACTATACACCAAAACCGTGAAAATTTGTTGAAGATTTTCTTAATTTTGTGATAGTTCTTTCTAACACGAGTTAGCTATAACTAAACATCTATGTATTTCTAAAAAAACATGCTTTTCCCTTGTTTATTCCATTTTTTTGTATTATTATAGGAGCAGAGACAACGAATTGGTTTTATGTCTAGAATTTTAAATCTCAAAAGGAGGGTACATACTATGGCACACGTAATTGGTGATGAATGTGTAAGCTGCGGATCTTGCGAAGCTGAATGTCCAGTAGGAGCTATCTCTCAGGGAGCAGAGCATTATGAAATCGATGCTGACTCTTGTGTAGATTGTGGAGCTTGTGCTGCTCAGTGTCCAGTAGGAGCAATTTCTGAAGGCTAATTATTTCAGAATGAATAATAAGATAAAAAATACACGGTACTTTTTGTACTGTGTATTTTTTTACCTTAATATGCAAGAGAAGTTACAGATAGTATATACTTTTTATTCCTTCCTAAATGCAGTCTCTAAAATCAATTCCAACGCATTTATTTCTATATTTTTCTTTTCCCTCGACCTCTTCTGACGGATTCTGTAGTTTCTCCATGCTATGATACTCTTACCCGCGAGGGACAAGTATGTCTCCAGGAACCCATCTTTCTTACGTGGGCATCTGCCCCGCATCCACTTTCAAATACACAGATCACAGATGTATCTGACTTTTAAGATCAAGATGTATCCTGGTGACAGGTAAGGAGGTATTCTTACATGAGCAATCAGACAAACACGCTGGAACAGATCAGACGCGAGACCCGGGATGATGCCAGACTCTACTGCTGCATCAAAGAGCTCTACGAACAGGGCGTCCCGATCTCTGATCTGAAGGCACTACTTCCGGATATCAGACGCACCAAAGAACAGCTCCAGATCAAACGGATGCTGGAAAATAATAACGAAGTTCTTATGTCCATGATCAGCCAGGAGATGGCGTTTCTTCTGGACGCCAAAGAACGTCAGGAAGAGCTGGAATTTAAAAAACTGGACCAGCTGATCCGCCAGCAGCAATCCTACCGGAAAGCTGCAGCCGGGGCCGGTCCAGTCAAAAGACTAAAACGATTCTTCCTGCCTGCTTAGGTTGGCGAACTTTGTATACTCGCCAAGCCATGCCAGATTAACGGTCCCTACCGGACCGTTTCTTTGTTTTGCAATGATAATTTCTGCCTGTTTTTTGAATTCTGAATCTTTATTATAGTATTCATCTCGGTAAATGAACATAACCACGTCCGCATCCTGCTCGATCGCTCCTGATTCACGGAGATCTGAAAGCATCGGTCTTTTATCCGGACGGCTCTCTACCGCACGGCTAAGCTGTGAAAGGGATACAACCGGAACGTTCAGCTCTCTGGCAAGTCCTTTTAACTGACGGGAAATATCTGAGACTTCCTGCTGTCTGGATTCTGAGCTTTTTCCCACGCTTCCGGTCATCAACTGTAAGTAGTCGATGATGATGATATCCAGTCCATGTTCTAGCTTATATTTTCTACATTTTGACCGGAGCTCTGAGATAGAGATACCCGGAGTGTCATCGATGATCAGCTTGGACTGTCCGATGATGCCGGCTCCTTCAATCAGTTTTTCCCAGTCGGAATCTTTCATATTACCGGTTCTAAGTGACTGTGCATCTACCTGTGATTCAAGTGAGAACAGTCGGTTTACCAGCTGTTCTTTTGACATCTCCAGACTGAAGATTGCTACCGCTTTATTCTTCTTAAATGCCATATACTGCGCAATGTTCAATACAAACGCCGTCTTACCCATAGACGGACGTGCCGCGATCAGGATGAAGTCTGACGGTTGCAGACCGGACAGCTTATAATCGAGATCGATAAATCCGGTTGGGATACCGGTTACCGTTCCCTTGTTCTTAGATGCCTTTTCGATACGGTCCAGTGCATTTAATACAACCTGTTTGATCGGTACATATTCGCCTGTTGTACGTCTCTGCAGTAACTGGAACATGGATTTTTCTGTCTGCTCCATGATGGATTCCAGCGGCTCTTTTCCGGCATAGCACATATTTTCAATCTCTTCGTTCAGCTTGATCATCTTGCGCATCATTGATTTGTCTGCCACGATCTGTGCATAATACTTCACATTGGCCGATGTTGGTACTGCCGTAACCAAATCTCTTACAAACTCAAGGCTTGCAATCTCTGCCGGGACATCCTTTTCTTTCAGACGTTCCTGCAGGGTGATCAGATCCACCGGTTTCCCTTCATTGAACAATTCGATCATCGAATCAAATATAACTCCGTAAGACGCCTGATAAAAATCATCACCACTGATGATTTCTCCTGCAGTGGTGATGGCATCTTTATCCATTAGCATGGCGCCTACCACAGACTGTTCTGCTTCGATGCTGTGTGGCATGACTCTTTTGATGAGTGCTTCTTCCACGCCTGAATTCCTCCTATGCTTCTTCTTTTACAACAACCTTCAGATCTGCTGTTACCTTTGGATGTAACTTAATCGGTACGGTATGTGTGCCAAGTGTTCTGATGGCTTCTTTTAACTGTACTTTCTTCTTATCTACAGTCAGGTTCATCTGTTTTTTTACTTCTTCTGCGATTTCTTTTGAAGATACAGAACCGAATGCTTTTCCGCCTTCGCCGATCTTGATCGCTACTTCAATCTTACCTGCTTCGATTTTCTTGCCAAGCTCCTGCGCATCCTCATACTGCTGCTGAGCGATCTTATCGTCATTGGCTTTCTTTAATTTCAGATCATTTAAATTCTTTCCGTTGGCTTCTACACCTTTTTTCTTCTTTAAGATAAAATTTCTTGCGTATCCATCGCTTACATCTACAATCTCACCTTTTTTTCCAAGTGCCTTTACGTCTTCTGTTAAAATAACTTTCATTATAAGTCTCCTCCTTCTATCATCTCGTCAATCACCTGTTTTAAGCAGGCTACCGCTTCATCCATATCTGTATGGTTGAACTGAGCTCCGGATGCGTTCATATGACCGCCGCCACCCAGACGTTCCATGATGATCTGTACATTTACCTCATCAATCGAACGTGCACTGACATATATTCTTCCATTATATTCTGTTAGTACAAATGATGCTTTGATCTCACTGATATCGAGCAGTTCATTTGCCGCCTGTGCGCCTATGATCGTCGGACTTTCAATGTGAAGGTCCACACCTCTTGCAATGGCAAATTTGTCACGGTAAACTTCTGCACTGCTGATAATCTCTGCCTTTGCCTGATACGATTCCATATCGTCACGGAATAACTTTCTCACCATTGTAATGTCTGCGCCACACCGTCTTAAAAACGCTGCTGCTTCAAATGTACGCACACCCGTACTATTTACAAAGTTATTCGTATCGATCATGATTCCGGCATACAGACTGCTGGCCTCGATCTTTGGAATCTTAATCCCGTCTACAATATACTGCAGTACTTCGGATACCATCTCGCAGGCAGATGATGCATATGGCTCAATATATGATAACAATGCATTGTCGATATTATCACTGCTCTGTCTGTGATGGTCCAGGACGACGATCGTCTTTGTTGTCTTCAGAAGCTCTTCACATTCTGTCATCATCGGACGGTTCGTATCTACAACTACTACCATCGAGTTCTCATCTGCCATGTTCATAGCCTGGGAAGATGTAAGGAACAGATCATCCGGATAAGCCGGATCCTGTTCGAACAACTCATATAATGGTCTGAGAGAAGCAGATACTTCATTGATCACGATATATGCCCGTTTTTCCAAAGCTGATGCCGCACGGTAAATTCCAAGTGCTGCTCCGAATGCATCGACATCTGTCAGTTTATGTCCCATAACAAAGATCTTATCTTTTACGGTTATGAATTCTCTTAATGCTTCGGCTTTGACCCTTGCTTTTACACGGGTATTCTTAGCGGTCTGTTCCCGCTTACCACCATAATATGTTACGCCGTGGCAGTCTTTGATAACTGCCTGGTCACCACCTCTTGCAAGTGCAAGATCAATTGCCACACGTGCATAGTTGTAACTCTGTGCATAAGAATCAGAGCTTAAACCAAGTCCTATACTCAGTGTTGCCGGGATTCCATTTCCTATATTCACATTTTTTACATCGTCTAACAGGGAGAATTTATCTTCTTCCAGCTGTTTGAAGTAAGATTTGCGGATAATGATAAAATATTTGTCATTTTCCAGTTTCTTTACAACACCATCTACTTTCGCAATGTACTGGTTGATCTTACGGTCTACCAGTGCCATCAAAAGCGACTGTCTTACTTCTTCCACGCTGTCAATTACTTCATCATAGTTGTCGATATAGACAAGCCCCGCTACCATCCGCTGTTCTTCGTTCTCCTGAATGATGCGGTTCAGTTCTGTTACATCCTGAAGATAAACTGCTATGAAATATTCTTTTTCCTTCGGGAGTTCCATCAGTTTTTCTGTGTCACTGAATCCTTCCACTAACACTCTGCGTAACTCTGCTTTATATTCTCTGTCTTTATAATATACTTCCATCTCAACCTTCTGCTGGTCTTCTTTCGGAAATATGCTTCGGTTCAATTCTGGAATATACTTGCTGATGTAAGCTTCTCCCTTTGGTTTCCCGCCCAGAATTGCTTCAAATTCGTTATTCATCCAGATTGCCTTACCGTCATCTAACAGGATGGCGTACGGGATAGATAGTTCCCGCAGTAAGGTATTCTGAACGATACCGTACTGTGCAGCAAATTCTACCAGATCCTTCATAATGATGTTCTTGCTGTAAAAATACAGCCCGCCCACCATGACGATGTATACGACCACGAATACGGCCATCAGGATTCCGGCTTTGTGATCCAGCTTGTAGACCCATAAGTCCATGGCTATAAGGAGCAGGGACATGATTGCCGGCCATTGGATGTAGAGTTTTAGCTGGCCTTTTAGCTGCACGTTTCCTTTTTCGTTTTTGTTTTCCATGATTCTCGCCTCTTATTGTGTGAGGAGCTGTGTGGTTTCCCGGGCGTGCGGGCGCTTCGCTGCGCACTTACGTCTTTTTTGCCGGTGGGGATGGGTTTGGGTTCCCGGGCGTGCGGGCGCTTCGCTGCGCACTTACGTCTTTTTTGCCGGTAGGGATGGGTTTGGGTTCCCGGGCGTGCGAGCGCTTCGCTGCGCACTTACGTCTTTTTTGCCGGTAGGGATGGGTTTGGGTTCCCGGGCGTGCGAGCGCTTCGCTGCGCACTTACGTCTTTTTTGCCGGTAGGGATGGGTGCTTCTCACTACTTCCGCGGTGCCGATCGGTAAAAACTTTGTTTTTACCGATCACGTGCTGTCGCACTATGTCTGAAAAGTTTGGCAGTCTTTTCTGCAAGCAGAAAGCCTGCCAATTTTTTCAGACGCACCGCTCTTTGCATACGTGGACATTATACCATTTTCCCTCGCAAAAAGAAAGATAGGAAATATGTCACGCTTTTTGCCATATTTCCTATCTTTTCTTGATTTATTTTACTTAGTTATGTACCGTCCTATACCTCGTATCCGTTTGGATTCTGTGACTGCCATCTCCATGTGTCTGCGCACATTTCGTCCAGTCCTTTTTCGGCTTTCCAGCCAAGGACTTTGGCGGCTTTTGCCGGGTCTGCGTAGCACATTGCGATGTCTCCGGCTCTTCTTGGTTTAATCTCGTATGGGATCTCTTTTCCGCATGCTTTTCCGAATGCTTTTACCATATCAAGTACAGAGTATCCTACACCTGTTCCAAGGTTGATCACATCAAGTCCCGGATTGCTGAAGATGTAGTTGATTGCTTTTACATGTCCTTTTGCAAGGTCTACTACGTGGATGTAGTCGCGGACTCCTGTTCCGTCCGGTGTGTCGTAATCGTCACCGAATACGCCCAGTTTTTCCAGTTTTCCTACCGCTACCTGTGAAATGTATGGCATCAGGTTGTTCGGGATTCCCTTTGGATCTTCTCCGATACGTCCGCTTTCGTGAGCTCCTACCGGGTTAAAATAACGAAGCAGGATCACGTTCATATCCGGATTTGCCTTCTGCACGTCTGTCATGATCTGTTCCATCATTGACTTTGTCCAGCCATATGGATTCGTACACTGTCCCTTCGGGCAGCTTTCTGTGATCGGCATTTCTTCCGGACTTCCGTATACGGTTGCAGATGAACTGAATACGATATTCTTAACACCTGTCTGCTTCATAACATCCATAAGTGTCAGTGTTCCTGTTATATTATTACGGTAGTACTCTAATGGCTTCTGTACAGATTCTCCGACTGCTTTGAGTGCTGCACAGTGGATGACTGCGTCTACACCCTCTTTTTCTAACATTTCTTTTAAAGCAGCTTCGTCCATTACATCTCCTTCATAGAATGTAATGTGCTTACCTGTAAGCTCTTCTACTCTTTTTAAAGATTCTTTTGATGAATT
>NZ_CAKRAH010000010.1 GCF_934294775.1 uncultured Dorea sp. | reverse complement strand
TTTACACGTTTTCAAGGTTTTACTGCGTTTTTATTACACTTATCACTTTTTCATTATCAAAATCGATACAAAAAAAGAAGCAATGTACCTCTTTCATACACTGCTTCTTTCTGGAGTTGATCTACGATTATTTTTTTGTCAGTTCACAAATTTTTAAAAATCCCGCACCATCTTATCTATCTCTTCCTGTTCAAGCACCTTGCATCTCTTTTCCCGTATCGCATACACCCTGCTGCAGATATTAAGTACCGTAGGTCTGTGCGTCGTTACAATACAGGTTCGTGGATAAGTATCCATCATGATATTCTTAAGTACCTTTCTCTCCGTAGCCACATCCAATGCAGATGTTGCTTCATCCAGAAGCAGGATCGGCGACTTTCTAAGCAATGCTCTTGCAATTGACAGACGTTGTGCCTGTCCTTCGGAGAATCCGCCTCCGCGTTCTTTTACAATACTGTTGATTCCATCCGGCAGTTTCTCTATGAATTCCCATGCACATGCAAGTTTTAATGCTTCGATAATTTCTTCATCTGTGGCTTCCGGCTTTACATTTCGTAAGTTCTCTGCAATCGTGCCAGAGAACATCGTATTTCCCTGCGGTACATATGAGAACAGTCTTCTGGTTGATGGCGACATTTCAACTGTGTTATTATGGTCTTCCCCTGCACAGATCCATGCCCTTCCATCCTGCGGTCTGAGTAGTGATAAGATCAGCCGCAGCATCGTTGTCTTTCCCTCTCCGGACGGACCTACTAATGCCACGATCTCATGTGGGTAAGCTTCTACCGTTGCATGCTCGAATACATTGGTACCGTTATGATAGGTATACTCCAGATTCTCCATCTTAAGTCCCATACCTTCTACACGATGTTCTTTTTCAAATGCTCTTACTTCCTTATCTCCACTGTAATCTTCCTGTGGCATCTCTACAATATCCATAAGCCTCCCTGCCGATATGGTAAGTGAAATTGCCGTCGGAATCAGCCCTGTCAGAGAGTTTACGGACGCTGTAAGTGTTCCGGATAATGACAGGAACATCGTCATCGTTCCGTAACTGATCATTCCACTCCATACACGGTAGATTCCCCATCCATAACAGCTGTAAGATACTATAAAGCTTACAATCGACATCAGGATTGAGGTCAGCATCGACATTTTCTGAAAATCCAGCCGCATGTTAATATAATCGCTCTGCAGGTTCTTCAGTCTGTCGATATAGAACCTTATCATGTCAAATGCCTTGATCGTCTGTATATTCGAAAACGCCTCCTGGTTGAAGCCGTAAAGCTTCGCATTCATCGCTGCACTTCGCTCATTATTATTACGCATCCTCCGAAGTAACGGTCGTGACATAAGCGCACTGAACGGAATCCCCAGTAATGCAAATATCGCAAATGTCGGGTCATAATAGACCACAACCCACAACGCACTGACAAATTTCGCCGTATAGATGATCAGGTTCGGAATCCAGTTCAGGATACCATTCGATATATTCGATGCGTCCGAACTCCATCTGGTAACCAGATCCCCTGTATGATAAGCCGTCAGTGATTCCCAGTCCGTGACCAGCATCTTGGCAAATATGTCATTTTTAATCTCCGCATCTACCTTCAGATTGATAAATGTAGATGCATACCCGGATGCCTGGCCAACCAGGATATTCGCTATCGAAAATCCAATCATCGCCGCAAACGTCCCAAGCAGCTTTCCTGTCTGATGACCTGTAATGATATCGATCAGATCTTTTGAGATCATACTGGAAATCAGTGATACTCCCGTTCCGGCAAGTCCGAGTACTGTATATAAGACCATCGCTTTCCAGTATCTTCTGGCATACTGGTAGATCCATTTTGTCTGTATCCACATCTTTTGAAGCGTGCCTTCTTTTAGATGCTTTTTGATAAGTTGTATTTTACTATTCATCTTTTTCTTATCTGCTTCTTTCCCTTCTAATACTTTCCAAAACTATCTTTTAATTATTCCATAAATTGCTTTTATCCGCATCTGATCTATCTCTATTCTTTTATCTCACACAGTCTGTCTATCTCTTTCTTAACTGTCTCTACCGCCGTCGGTTCTTTTGTACAGAGCAAATGAAGCACCGGAACCCGCTTTGCAATCTCCTCTGCCAGTTCAAGATTCTTATCCAGTAATTCTTCTTTCCATACCGGTGAGATCATCCTTTGCATGACTTTTATCGTCTTTTCGTATGTGGAAAGTGGTTCTACATGATCGTTACTGTCTCTTCCAAGTAATACGATGCCGCCAAGCTCATAATCTTCTGTCGTATAGATCTGCGAGGTTCCACACCACGGGATTCCTCTTACCACTAATTTTCTTCCGTGACATTCTCCATTCGCACTACGCATCGTATTACTTCCGGTTCCTTGTTCCCCGGATTTTTCTTCCATTCCTATCAGGTTCAGATCACCGTTCAGATACGGTGTTTTGATGATCTCATGCCACATCGCCGTATGCGTGGATTTTCCCATGCCTGAATGTCCTGAGAACAGCCATGCCTTTCCTTCATAAAGAATCGATGCCGAGTGTAACGCACAGTATCCATTTTTCTGTGCCAGATAGAGGAAGAACAGGCGGATTGCATGGAACAGATTTTCCTCTTCCGATTCTTTAAAAGGTTGTCTGCAATATATCCTTACATAGCTGCCATCTTCCGTCATATAAGCTTCGTATACATTATCCAGCGTAGGAAATTCTATGATGTAGCCTTTCTCCCATTCGCTGACGATCAGCTCCTTATTGCGAAGCAGCACCTGTCCATTTTGTCTGCTTTCCGGAAGATATTCAATAAATTCGATCGCCTGATCCCAATTTATCGTCTCTTGTCTTTTCTCTTTCAAGCCATTCTTTTTACATTTTGTCTCTTCCTGCACATTTTCTTCTGTTTCTTTTTTATCCGTCAAGCTTTCCTGCCATTCAGCTTTCTCACGAACCATAAATGTTTTGAAGCCCTCTGGTATTAGCTCTTTATTTCCAAAGAAACCGATGCGCATTCCCGCAATTTCCATTCCTCCACAGCAGTTCTGATTCTGTCTTTTTATCTCTGTTCTGAGAATTCCAAGTGCCTGCATCTGATTGATAAATCCATGAATATCTGCCTGCATCTGCTCTTTTTCTTCTGCGTCAGTAATCTCATAATATTCTGCTGCCAGTCTGGTCAGTTCTGTTTCTTCTTTCGGCTCTTTTAGCACATTCCACAAGAAGACTCCTGTATCATTCATGGTAATCCCTTTTCGCTGGTCTGCGACTTTCTGACCATATGGGAGCAGGTTATATATTCCTTCTATCTTTCTTAATATATATCCTTCTTGTCTTTTTATCATATCATTTTCCCTCGTATTTCTATATTTTCAATGTTATGATGTTGGGGGCAAAAGGCATTTTGCGGGTCAATAAGTCATGCTTTTTCATACAAACATGAAACGCATGACCTTTTGACTCTTGTATCATGTTATAATTGATTTATAAATTATAGATTGGATATTTAGAACTATGAATTATTCAAATTCACAACCTTCACACACAACTTCACAAACGTCTTACCCCATGGACATCGAAAAGCTCTTACGCGACGGTCATCCGGTCCGTCTGAAGCCTCAGGGATTCAGTATGTATCCACTCTTCATCTCCGGACGGGACGAAGCCGTGATTGCTCCTTGTGATCCAGCTTCCTTACACCGTGGTGATGTCGCATTATATCGAAGAGACAACAGCATCCTGGTTCTTCATCGTATCTGGAAAGTCCGGGAGGATGGCTTCTATATGGTGGGTGACAACCAGACAGAGATTGAAGGTCCGCTTCGTCCTGATCAGATCCGCGGCAAACTGATTGCATGCAACCGCAATGGTCTGGACTTCAGTACCAACAATTTGCTATACAGACTGCTGTCCGGCATCTGGTTATTCTGCCGACCGCTTCGTCCACTTGCACACAAGATTGCGGATCTTCTACGCAGATTCAGGAGGAAAAGATGATGAAAACCAATTCCACCAACTCAAAACCATCCAGACATCACAAACGCCTGATCCGTATCCTCAGTCTGATATTGCTGATTCTGTGTATCATCCTTATCGTACTTTGCATGAAAAAAATCCGATTTTTAAATTATACACCGGACAACAGTAGTGAATCAACGGAGACACTTTCCAATCCATATGCCGGATTTTACACGATGACCGGAATCACTCTTTCCGACACGGATACTCCTTCTATCCCAGCTGCTCTAAGTTCCACCGATTCTTCCACGGAACTTGTTATGCTGGAGATTAATCTTTTGCAGTACCGTGATCGTGATATCAATGATGCCGCCCTTTCGCACTTGGATACTTATTTTTCATCCTGGAAGGAAACAGGGCATCAGTTGATCGTACGATTCCTATATGACTGGGACGGTAATAACCTGAACAGCGAACCAGATACCATCGACCAGATCATCACACACATGAAGCAGGTAGCACCTTACGTCAACAAATACGATGACATCATCTATCTGATGCAGGGCATCTTTGTCGGAAACTGCGGTGAGATGAACCAAAGCCATTATCTGAATACCGAAAGTATGACGGCACTTATGAATACACTGGATAGCAATATCTCGTCTTCAATCTTCCTGTCCGTCCGCACACCACTTCAGCGCCGCATGATCCTGAATTCCGCACAGACACCAGGAAAAGAGAACGCATTCGACGGTTCCCTGTCATCCAGACTGGGGCTTTTTAACGATGGTATGCTTGGTTCTGCAAATGATACAGGAACCTACGGGAATGGTTCTCACAGTACCTCAGAAATCCTTGCCGCATGGTCCAGAAGCGATGAACTGGATTATCAGAACAAGCTCTGCAGATATGTCCCAAACGGAGGAGAAGTCATTACAGATAATCCATTTAACGATCTTGAAAATGCAATTTCTGATCTTAAGGCCATGCATGTATCTTATCTGAATAAAGATTATGATCCTGCAGTCCTTAATAAGTGGAAACAGACACTTTATACCGCTATCAGCTCTTCCAATAATGCAGATACTATTACAACAAAAGAAGTTTTCAATAGTGGAACTTCTAAAAATACAACCTCTGCAAAAGACACTTCTTCTGAATACACAAATTGGAAAGATATCTGCGGCTATGATTACATTGCATCCCATCTGGGCTACCGCTATGTATTAGAGTCCGCTCATTGTACACAGATATCACCACTCGATGAGAATGCCGAACTGACTTTCACCGTTAAGAATACAGGATTTTCCAATGCTTACCGGGCATTCAATGTAACCTTATCCGTCGTAAATCCAGAAGGCGAACTGATCGATACCATCCCGGTCCCTACAGATACCAGATTCTGGAATGCCGGAGAAGCAACTAACGAAACGGTCTCATTACCGGTTCGTAATTACCAGCCTGGAAGCTATCAGCTGTATATAAACATTTCCGATCCATCATTAAATCGGAATATCTATCTCGCAAACGATACTTCCTATACACAATACGGTTATCTTATGGGACATATTTCCGTATCGAACTTACCGAAAAATTCCAAGTAATACACCATTATCTGCATCTGCGTTGGCAAACCGGATATTCATTCCATCCCGTTTGCGGCGCAGCTGCAGATATATTTTTATGCCATTCTGTATATCTTGCTCCGGTTCTATATATGGTTCCAATATATCTGCCGGAATCTTTATCTTACTTGTCGTGCCGCTTTTCCAGGTTCTCGCATCACATTCCGGACGTGTAATTTCTATCATACTTTCAGTCTCTGTTTCGGGACATATATGTGAACCCCCGTCTGATGTTTTCACATATATAATACATTCTGCTTCGTCATACAAATCCGCAAATCCTGAGTTTTCCACAGTCACTTCCAGAAATTTTTCTTTTTTCCCCATAAAATGCTTACGTAATCCACCACCGGGAACAGTTTTCTCCACAGCTGTCCATGTTGCGTCCCGTACTATAAAACGGTATCCCAGATGAAGTCCGATATAATCATAGACACTGATCATACTACCATTCCACTTCATGGTCTGCGCCTTCCACTGGTCTAAAAGTTTCTGGTCATGCATACTGTTCAAATATGTCACATGCATCTTGCGGAGATCATCCATAACTGAATTCTTATCCAAATCTACAGGCTCTGCAAAAGACATATTCCCATTATCCCACATCGTATCTAAAGCAATGTCCTGCCCCGGAGATATTCCTGAGATTCTTACATCCGCAACTGCTTCCCCGCCAACTGGTCCATAACCAAGCGAATCGTATTGCCACTTTAGATCCTGCTTCCTCTTATCACTGCTTGCATAGGTCCCAAGGTCTGTCTCCGATCCAAAGATACCATCGTTAAAAAGCACCAGACAATTCCGCATATGTGTATCCATTGATTCTGCAGCTGTTTTCCACTGTCTTGGTGTCCTTACGGCAAGGTAACAGCTTTGATTCATTGCTGTTATATACTCTTTTGTAAGTTCTTTCAGATGCTTGTCCGACAGAAATTTTGATCCGTGCATCTCTCCCCAGTCTCCGACCATGATTCCCTGTACTACCAGGATATTTTCTGCATACCGTTCTATCACTTCTCCCAGTTGCTGCATATGTTCTTTTACAATCTGCAATGTTCCGGGCTCTCTTTCCATTCCATGACCGGTCGTATCATAGACCGGACGTAGAATGACTTTTTTCTCATTCTTCTCAAAAAATTCCAGAATTTTTTCAAGATACACAAGTGCACTTTCCGATATGCGCTCATTTTTGAATGCCCCGATATCAATCAATAATAAGGCAAGCGTCTCTTCCTCACAGGCAATATATAGTTCCGGCAGTTCCTGTGCCAGATCATAAGTATAGATCCGGTACCATCCTCTTCCCGGATTCTTGATCTGTTCCAGACTCTCATGAAGCCTGTTTTTTTGAAATTTTCTTTTCCTGTTCTTCCTTAATATCACCCTTAAGCCCCGCTCCTTCATCAACTTTCAGCACCTTGCACCGGAAGATCACTGCCAGGACACTGAAGAACATCCGGAACATATACCATACCGGTTTCAATCCGGAATGCATGCTCTCACCAGTTTCTCTTGTATGCATTACAGCTGGGATCTCTACTACTTTAAATTTTAAAAGTAACATCTGGATGATCATATTCGCATCCGGATATTTATCATCAAAATGATTATACTTTGAATAATAAAGTACCGCCTTCCGGCTTAATCCCTGAAGTCCCGTCGTCGGATCTACAAGCACTCTTCCGGTAGAAGCCTTCATCATGAACCGGAACAGATGGAATGCGACTTTTTTCGCCCATGACACATGAAACGGGCTACTGCCATCTAAGAATCTGGATCCCAGGACAATATCCGGATATCTTCCATCGGTATCTCTTTCTTTTAGCTTCTTATAAATCACAGGAATATTACATACATCATGCTGTCCGTCCGCATCCATCTGGATCACATACTGATAGCCCTTACGGATGGCATACTTATATCCCAACTGTAATCCGCTTCCATAACCAAGATTGAACACATGCGAAACCAGTGCATGCCCTCTTGCTTTTACAATCCAGTTCGTCGCATCAGAAGATGCATCATTCATAACCAGTACATCTGCAATCTCTGCAATCTCCGGCTTCTCTAACTGATCCAGAACCTTCATGATCGTATCTTGTTCGTTGTACGCCGGAATAATCACCAGCACTTCTTTTTTCTTCATTTGTCCCACTCACCTCGTCTACTGCATAAGTTCAAGCAAAAGCTTTATCTCTCCTTTATGTACGATATCTTTCTTTCTCGCTGCTTCGGAGATTTTTCTTCGTTTTTCTTTATCGTCGATCAGACTTATGATACTGTCTGCAATACTCTTTGGATCAAGCTTACACAAGAGTCCGTCTTCACCGTGTATGATCTGTTCTCTGTTGCCATTGCAGTCCGATGCCACAATTGCACATCCAAGTGTCTGCGCCTCCTGAATGGCGATACTCTTTCCTTCGAATCTGGTCGCATGCACATAGATATCTGCCTGCTTATAATATGGAAATGGATTGGATACCGCACCAGGCATCAGGAACTCTTTTTCCAGTCCAAGCTCTTTTACCTTCTTTTCGAGCGAGTTTCTCTCGCTGCCTTCACCTAAGATATACCATCTTGCTTTATATCCGGCATCCTTGATCCTCTTCATGGCATCGATGGCAATATCATATGCCTTCTGATAATTCAGTCTTCCGACCGTCAGAAGACGGATTCCGTCAAATGCATCTGTAAATCCCTGTCCCTCTTCTGCCTTTTCTATGATAGCTTCCTGGTTGATGATATTATGGAATACCATAACCTTATCCTGATACTTTGGATAAAAGTTAAGAAAATGCTTTTTCACCTCATCTGATACGGTAAAAATCCGGTCAATCTTATCGTAACAGTTACGGTCCATTGCCTTCGTATATCCTGAACTTTCATAATCAATGTGTACAAATGCCACTTTCTTTTTTGCTTTTACATGTTCAGCTACATAGTAAGTCGATCCACCTTCCAGATAAGCTACCGCAAGATCATAGGTTTCCTGAAGTCTCGGACTTCCATCTGATACCACTCTCCACAGAATCTTATCCGGCTGGATCTTTCCTTTCTTCTGCATAGCAGAATACGTTCTTACCATGTATGCAAATTTAGAAAGTTCCCTTCCATTTTTCCAGAAGGATTTCCACACGGTCTTTATCATTGCCTGTTTGCCCTGTTTGGATAAGACGGAATCTCTGCAGTAATGATCATTTAATAGCTTTACATTTTCCGGAATCTTATCGATCATCTCTCCCTGTCCCATCAGGACGTATAAGGATATCTCATATGCATCCTTATCCATCGTCCGAAGCAGTTCGATCAGAGCTGTCTCCGCTCCGGCACATCCCAGTGTATTGATTACAAACAATACCTTTTTCATACTATCATCTCCCACCCATATATCTCTATATTTCTTTCTTCTGTTATCATAGTCTGATGTTTCTTTTCATGCTAACTCATAAGTACTATAACTATAAATTATCTATCGTTCTCTCTATCCTCTTTCAACTTCTCAATTTCTTTCAGCATCAGCTCATTTTCCTGATTAAGAAGTGATACCTGCATTGCAAGCTCCTGATTCTTCATGCTCAGATTTGAGATCAGGATACATAATATATAACTGCCCCACAGCGCAAGTGCACCGACGACAAACATTGCAATTACAGTTCCTCTTGCCAGCAAATGACACCAGCTTGAGAATACCGGAACCGCCCCGATCAGAATCAGTGCAAATCCCAGGAACTCCCACACGACTGCCAGATTCACTGTAAGTTTTCTCTTCGCATGGAATACAAATGACATGATCATGATCATAACTCCGACAATGATCAGTCCGATTTTCATTATAACTGCTGTACTTAACATCTTGATTCCTCCTTTAGTTCATTCCATAACTTATTCTGCTTTTCCCGATTCTACATCCGCCACTTTTTTCTTATACACAAGTCCCGATGGCTTCGGTCCTCTTCCATTCGGGATCAATGTTCCTCTGCAGAAAATATGTGCATCCATATTCTTTTCTACCCACCGGATTCTTGCATATGCAATTGTCCATCCGGTAAGTGCCCCGGCAAATAATCCGGCGCCGTACCAGATCATTGACTGATGAGAAGCAATGAGGCTTCCAATCCATGTCACCAGACAGAACCCAACCGCCGTATACACAGATCCCATCAGATCATTAAAATAATATAAGAAAATGATTGCCGAATACATAATAAACAATACAAAATATCCCGCTGCCAGCATCGGATATATCTTCATCGTCATCCCGCCAAATCCAATCTGCGGAAGGAAGATAATACAAAGCAGATAGATTACCACCGAGATGATAAACTGGATTCTCACAAGCGTCATAAGCTCACTTTCCAGCTGTCTGAACATCCGCTGTTTTGTTGTCTTAATATCAGATCCTCTTCCACCGATAACTGCTTCTGAGTAAAATTTATACTTTTCATGAAAATGCATTTCCACACGGGATATAAATATTACAGTTGCCGAGATATTGGTAAACATCGCAAGACAGCTTGCCATATCATATGGCTGATTGCATACAAAACTTTTTGCAACCGTCATTCTCGCATCTGTAGTCCAGAATACAAAGTTATGAATGTAAAGTCCTAATATATACAGAAAATTCGTCACAACCAGCTGCCAGTATTTCTTAAAATACTGTATTACCGGTTTGTATCTGTTACTATTCTCCCGGAAATACCGCTTAATCAATGCATTTTCCAGAACTGCAGTCAGGAAAAATCCCATCGTAAGTGCAAGCAGCATACTCTGGCATACACCCCAGTGAAAGATGAACTTCAGGATCACTGCTGCAATAAATGCCAGCACCATTCCCGCAAAAAAGTAAGCAGATATTCTCTCATAATCTTTACAGATAGACAGATAAATCATCGAATAGAACACCAGCACCAGGCTGACATATCCGCAGAATCCCACGAACACATAAGCCACCGATACACCACCGACAAAATGCTCTCTGATACAGAATGGAATTCCAACCAGACAGCTAAGTCCGATGTTCAATACCATCCCCAGATAATAACACGGTAAGATGTCCTGATAACGTTCTTCATAGATGATATCCGACATATATCTCGACAATACACTGTTGAACGGTGCTGCTGTTAATAAAGAAAATATAAACGTGTACAGAACCGTACAGGAGAACAATTCCCTCTGTGCGTATCCCACTTTTGAAAATCCCAGCACATGTTCCATCAGCATCAGGTTAAGAATGATCACCATCATCGGTGCAATCGTCGCCACTGCACTGTATGCAAATCCGACCATATTCGTCGTCAATGTATTTTTCTCAAATATTCTGTTAAGCTTTACACCTATTCCTGCCATATATGATCCTTTCTTGATTCACTTTATCGTCCTATCCAGGTCTTTATCATTCTATCTATGATGCCACCGTCTTCTATACAATATTTACGTATATTTCATTCAAATGCTAGATTGTAGGAATGATTTTTCAAACACGCTCTAGCTTTGTTTTTCTGGATTTTCTTCTATCTTAACCGGTTCTTCTTCCCATGGAAGCTCCAGGCTGTCTGCAAAATCTTTATAGATATTCCAGTATGTATCCTGCATATATTCTATCCTGTATTTTGCCATCACACGCTTATAACCGGTCTCTCCCATCTGTTCACGCAGTTCTTTCTTTCTTGCAAGAAGAAGCATGGCTTCTGTAATCTCTTCTACATTCATAATGTGTGTTACAATTCCCGCATCTCCATAGTCGTCACTCTCGCCATAGATCAGACCGCTGCAGTTTCCCACATCTGTTGCAATCGCCGGTTTGTGTGCCGCAAATCCTTCCAGTATCGTAAGCGGCTGTCCCTCGCTGATACTGGTAAGGATCGTCATATCCATCCGTCCGAGATACTCTCTTACATTGATTCGTCCGGTAAATACAACATCTTTTATCTCCATACTTTCCACCAGATCAAAGCATTCCTGTGCATATTCCTGATCTTCTTCGCATGGTCCCATGATCCAGAGCTTTAATGACGGTTCTCTTTTTTTGGCAAATCCAAATGCCTGTATCATCGTCTTTACATCTTTGATCGGTGTTACACGAAGCACCGCACCGATATTGACAAATCCTTTGTCTTCCTCTGTTCTTCCCGGAATGTCCTGAAAATTCTCAACCCGGATACCATTCGGTGTCACCATTGTCTTTTCTTCCGGGCAGTCCAGTTCTGTCTGAAGCTTTCTTGCATGCTCGAACAGGCTGGTGATCAGTTCACCCTCCTGGTAGGCAAGCTTTGACATCTTACGGAACTGCTCGATCCAGATGTTCTTATAGACACCCTGTACCCATTTTGCCTTAATCAGTTCTTCTTCACGCTCTCTGGTGTAGATTCCGTGTTCGGAAATCAGAAGCCGGCTTCCGTATAAGTGCTTTGCCATCGCACCAAGCACACCTGCATATCCGGTTGCCACACAGTGATACAGATCTGCCTTCGGAAGCTCCATCTGAAATGTGAAGAAAAGAGGAAGGTATATCGAACGCATCGTCCATAAAAAATCCGAAAATACAATCTGGCTGTATTTTAAACGATAGCATTCTTTTACTGCATTTAAGAAATTTTCTCCCATCAGAACATCATTTACCGATATATTCTCATTCTGGAACATGTCAAATAAGACATTCCACTCTACATCCTGATTCAGCACCAGGCTGCGGAGTGCATGGTATTGTTCTTTTGTCATCTTCTTCCTGCGTCCGTGTCTTGCATTCCAGTCTACATCATCCAGATACAGCTCATGGACTTCCGATACATTTTCCGGCATCTCATACACGAATTTGCCACGCATAGAACGATTCGCCACAATGGTAAGAATTACAAATTCAGTTTTTGGAAATAATTTGATCAGGCTGTGTATCCAGCTTGATACACCACCTACCACATAAGGGTAACACCCTTCTGCTACAATACATACTCGCATCTTGTTCTCCTCTTGCTCTATTATTACCATAAATATTTGTTTATTCTTAATATCCTTCCAGTCGCACCAGAAGGTACCTGAAAAATGTTTGCCGCAAGATATCTGCTACAAAGCAGAATATACATATTTTTCAGACACACTCTGATTTTAATGATAATAAAGATTCTCTTCTTTTAGCTTGATCGTCACATGGCTTTTATCCGCCTGAATAAGCCATGCATCGTCTTCGATTTTCTTATAGCTTCCACCTGTTACTTTATCGATCTTTCTGTCATGTGTTCTTAAGATGAACCAGGACGTTGTATCCCCGACGTTGCTTACATCCAGTGTGATCGTATCGTCTTTCTTCTCCTGTGTATAATCAAGCGCCAGGAATCTGCGGATCCTGAAGTCTGTTTCAGCTGTCGTTGTCTTATCAAAATCTTCGAATGCCTTCCAGTATGAAGAAGTATAGGAAGCGAATTTCTCGCTTAATTTTTCCCAGCTGTCATCTTCACTCTCCGAGTACGCTACCTTTGACATATCAGCAAGTACACTGGTGTAGCCAAGTGCAGATTCCACACTCTTCATGCGGAAGTCATCACGGTAAGTATGTTTGAATCCACTGATCACAGACTTCTGCTTCGTAATATATCTGCTCTGATATCCGATCACATCGCTGTCTTTTTCGCTGTCTTCTACTACTGTTCTTACGCTCTTAAGCATCGATTCATTCAATGCATCTGCAAGTTCTTTTTCACTCAGATTTCCCTGATAAAATGATGCAAAACTGTATCCCGGAACCTGTTTCTGGATGTATTTATTATCTGCATCCAGCTTTTCTTTGATCTTTATATCTGACACCTGATATCCAGATAATCCTGCTTCGCCATTTTCCTCATTGATCAGTCTCAGATAGTATTCCAGTTCTTTATCCTTTGGCTCATTCTTATCCTCATAATCGAACTGCGGAGCCAGCATACAGGTCAGACCCAGGTTATTCTTCTCATATACAGACGATATAGATGGCCATACGATATCTCTGAATACACCTCTTAACGACTGGCTGTAAACTTCCTGCATCTTTTTATCATTTTCTTCTGCCATACCAGGATAGTTGGCAAGTACCAGATTCTGTGCATTGACTACCGGATAGATGGTATACTCATTCGTCTCACACAGAATACCGGTTAAGATTCCAAGACCTGTGGAATCTTCCATAAAGTCTCCGTTGATCACGAATACATTTGCCTTTGCAAAGCTTTTACTCCAGATGACTGGAGGATAGTCTTCACTTTCAACCTTAGGATTCTTTGGAATACCACGCATATAAGACTTCGTTCCTGTCTCAAGCTTGTACCATGGAAATTCCAGTTCAAAATCCTGATTCTTCTTTTCTTCCTTTGTGGTTGCTTCGTAGAATGTATTGCCGCCAAGTAAGAATCCTTCATACAACTGGATTCCTTTTACCGTCGTCTGATCTTTTTTCACAGAATATATTCCAAGTAACTGCCGGATGGATTCATTTTCTTTCACCAGTGTTGAGTCTGGCATCCGGCTGAATACAAGGTTGATTCCTGTATCTACATACTTTTGCATCTTCTGGATCTCACTTTTATCTTTCCAGTTGATATCAGCTGATTCAATCAGCATAAGCTTTGGCTGCCTGATCTTTTTTGCTGCAATTGCCTGATCATAATTTCGAAAAGAAGTGTAAGTTGTAATTCCTTTTTTCATATAAGAAGCCCAGTTTGCTGCTACTTCTACGCATGTTTTGCTGGAATTTCTTCCGACATATACGATTGATTCTGCCGCTTCTGTATTCTGTCTTGCCTGGTATGCGGTTCTGTTCGTCGGAAGATCTTCTTTTTTGGTCACATAAGAGTTTTCCTCATAATGGTTCCATCTTTCTTTCGCAATATTCGAGAACTGGAATAAGAAAAAGATAATCCCCATCACAATCGTGATTGCGAAAAAATTTCTTCGTGATACCATCGCTTACACTCCTTTTATCATTAATCTTCTACTTTTGTCCGGTCTTCGTTTGATCTGTCTTAGTCGTAATCTTCTGCACCGGATCGTTATAACCATAATCAATGGCAAAGTTATACAGGTTATATCCATTCTGACTGACTCTGTAGCAGACAAATGTATCTGTCTCATAATAGACATTCATTGCATTCGGATACAACTTCATAAATTCCTGTGCCCAGTAGTACATGTGTGACATCGTCACTGCTCTGTCTTCTCGCAGATATGGTGCCAGTCCTGAAGAAAGACACAATGGCTGTTCTGCATATTTCTTAGATACTTTTACATCTTTCCACTCATCAGGATTCGCTGTCTGTGCATAATTCAGAGGCTCCTTTTCAATGAAAAAATATACCATATTCGTCGGAAGTTTTACCACCGGATTCTTGTTGATCTTTCTCATATCTTTCAGAAAGGTAATCGTCTCATAATGATAGCCGCTTCCATGCACCATCTGTGTCTCATCATTGGCAGAACAAATTGTCCATGTATTTTTCTCATTACTTTTTATAATGTTAGTCAGACATGTGATTGCTTCGTTCATCTCAAAGGCAGTTGTCTTAATTGGTTCTTTATATAACTTATGTTCCCAGACATACTTTCCCATCATTACTAATAATGCGAATGCTCCAAGGTTCATCAGGCATAATCTCAATCTTAACCTTTTCCTCTGAACAGCATCTGTTTTTTTCATATCCTCTGGCGCTCCGACAATCAGATACAATACTGCATCCGCTGTAACTGCCAGCAATACCCCTATCGAATATGCAAAAAAGATACTATTTCTTGCCGGATCCATAAGTGCCGGAAGTCCCAGTGCTCCCATCGACTGCATTAGAAACATAAGTCCTGTATATGCACCGATCGACCATATCATACCTCCATAATCAACTCTTCTGAAAATGATACTAATAAGTCCCAGCAATATACTTATCACAACGCACAGCACCAGACCTTTCGTCATCTTTTCGCTGTTATTCAGTACATAATTTTTTGTCTGAGACAATATAATCGCAGCCTTCATCTTCAGCACATCTTTTAATGTCTTTTCTTCTGGATTTACCGGAGTCTTACCGTCACTCTCTGTTATGATCATATTATTCTTAATCTTCTCTATCGTCTCTTCATCAACATCTCCGACAACGGTTACTTCATTTCCATTCTTATCTTTGACAACTTCTTTTTTAGTACTGATATTTCCTTCTTCATTCGCAGTCCCCTTAATTACATTCATGCCCCAGTAAAGAGAACCCTGCAGAGGATTTCCCATCGCAACACCAATTGCCATAGGTGCCACAGCCAGCACGATGCTTAAGAGAGCCGCAACGATCAGCTGTTTCAGATATTTCCAACGGAAACACCGGAAGAAATATCCCATTGCAATACCTATACACAACACGCCTGCAATCATTGTATTATAAAAATGAACCGTTAATGTAAGTGAAAAACTAATAACAAGTCCCAGCAGATCCCATCTGCTTTCCTTTGTTTTTGCATTCTTCACTTCTTCTTGTCCTTCTTTCTCTGCCTTTAATGCAGCTGCATATTTCTGAAAAAACATAATCGCAAAATATGCGGTCGGAAAGATAAAAAGCATTCCATATTCCTGCGGCAATGTGCTTGCATATCTGGAATATGTCTGTGCAGAGAAGAAATTACCAAACAGATATACCGCGGTTCCCATGTAAGGTGTATACCGGTTCTTACACAATCCCCGAAGCGGCACCAATATCGCCAGATGTATGAACACTGTCTGCACAAATCCAAACACCCGCATCACCACATACGTCCTGAACCCGAATACCGCATGCAGATAATAGATGATACAGTGGAATCCATGTGGGTACACGCCGGCACCGAAGATATGATTCTCATCCATCAGGTTCACCCAGTATGTGTGCACCGGCATATCGGATGCCTTATATCCGTACACGGTTACTGCATTCTTCCCATACACATAACATACACCGGCTACGATCAGCGCTGTCAGGATTACATCCGGCACGTAAGTAAGCCATCTTTTTACATCATTTTTTGTAAATGTTCCATCTTTCTTTTCTCTTTTTCCAAAGAAAAATGTCTTAAGTCCTATCTCACCATGTAAAATATACTGTATCTTTACAAGCGCCTCTTCGATCATCTCCGGGATATGTCCTTTAAACTTTTTATACAGGATCACCACAAATGGAACAACATTTCCGATTATCAGACTCACTCTGCCGGAAATGTGCAGAAACTCCATCAGAAATACCAGATAGATCACATAGATATTTCCTGCGAGGAAATACCCCATGATCTGCTCCGGAATGGTAAATTTGCGGAAAACTTTTCTGAGTGCGATCCACGGTAAAAGCAATGTTATGAGCGTATATGCTGCAAATACTTCTGTGATCTGTATCATTGTAAGTGTATTCATCGACATTGCTTTCACCTCCTTTTATCTGCATGATCAGTTGAAAATTCTTATAAGCTCTAATGTCTCCTGATCTATTACAACTTTTGATTGTTTTAATTTTTCAAGGACTTCGAAAAACTGTTCTCTGTCATTTCGTGTAAAATATAATTTTAATCTGCATGTATATGCAGCCAGTTCATTCGGATACTGCGTTTCCAGTCTTTTACACCATTTTTCTACTTCTTCAAACTTTTCCAATCCAAGAAGTTTAAGTGCGATCCCCTCATAACGCTGCGGCGTAAGGCGCAGTGGATTCTTAAGATACAGAGAATCCCCAGCTTCATCCATCATATCCACGAACCGGTTCTGTTCCATCTGGTCAAAAATTTTCTGTCCGAGTACTATATCCATGTAATCGATCAGCATCTCTTCACATTCGGTTTCATCCTCTTCTTCATCCTTGATCTCGCTGTATAATTTCTGCACATCCGCGCGGAATTCATTCAGCTCATCTCTTAAGACGGACGCTGCATAATGTGACGTCTCGGAATCCTCGCTGTCTAATGCCATCATGATCGTCTCCAGTGATTCCTTTACATTTCCCCGGATTACATTGAGCATCAGCATACGGACACTCTTTTTATCACTGACCGCCAGCGCTTCCTCCAGCGGAACCATATCCCGTTCCCGTTCTTCATCCGCTTTCAGTCTCGTCTTCACACGCTCTTTGCTAAATACAACATCCTCCAGGTCAACACTTTGCCGGAAGATCGTGATATAGACCAGATAACTGATCAGGAAGTACATCGGACCCACCACCGGACACAGCACCATAATGATGAACCGGATCAGATATGTCCTTCTGTTTTCCTTCCGCCTATCAATCTTTTCTACATCCTCTTCCTGCTTATCATGGATCGTCCCACGGATCAGAATCCCGTATAGCAGATAGATGAACGCAGCCAGAAGATTCAGAATGCATACAATCAGAAATGCTATCTCTTCTCTGTTTAACATCCTGCAACCTCCTCACGGGCAACCGTACCTTCACATCCAATCTCCTGGAACCGTTTCAGGACATATCCTGCATTTTCCTCATCGGTATTGGTAAGCAGTACATAAAGCCGGTCTTCCATAAGTCCCATATAATCTGACCGTCTTAAGTTCTTCTCAATCTTTCTTGCAGTCCGCTGGAACTCTCCTCTTGACACTCCCATCTTTATCAGTGTACATTCTGCCAGCCCGTCTCTCTTTGCATTAGAAAAGGCAGTAACCAGATGGATAAATGCATCTTCTTTCAAGATATCGGTTCCTTCCATATACCGGTCTTCTCTTAACGCATCCAGATAACGGTTCGCACGTACCACTGCATTCTGGATCAGATAACCAATGACACGGAGTCTGTTGGCCTCCGCAAGATTCATTCTCTCCCACGGGATTCCCCATACCATCAGGATGATCTGCATCTCATTCTCCGAATAGATCGCATTTGCCATCAGCGGGTACTCCGGATTCATATTCCTGTTGATGAATATCCGGTCTTCCTTCAGTTCATTATACATCTCATCCATAACACTATAATGAATGGAATTGCCCATCTTTTTTGCTGTCTCTGATGTAAATGAGAACAGACGCGCATAGTCACCATTTGCCACAGAATAGATGGCAATATCTTTACTGTCCATCAGCTGCTCCAGTATCTGCGCCGCATAGAAGAGCACTTCTTCCGGCTCATACTGGTCAAGCTTTGACGTGATCGAATAGATCTTTCCGAGGCTATCCTTATGGTTTACAATCTGTGCTTCAAATGTATGCTTCATGCGGACATTACTGTCATTGATATCTGCGATATCATCAATCTGCCCGTTCAGATAACCGATCTCTTCCTCGTCTTCATGCTGGATAAAATGTAGCTGATCCCGCATATATCCCACGACCATACCAAGGATGAATATCTGTGCCATCCACACATACGTATTATAATTCAGCATCACTTCAAATCCACTCTGCTGGTACATCTGCCGGAAGCAGTAACCTGCTGTTGCAAGCAGTCCGGAAAATACCGCCTGCTGCTGCCCATACACAATTGCAAACAACAGCACATACAGAAGGTAAAAATCCAGTCTGTCAAAATACTGGCTTCCCACCGCCCTGTTATTCAGCATGAAAAATGGAATGAAGCAGATCATATTTTCTATATACGGCACCAGAAGCTTCGCTATGATCTTGATATTACTCCACTGGGTCGTCTCATCATTTCCTTTCAGAAATGCCTCACTGTGTTTTTCCATATATTCCACAGTCTGTTTTACACCGGCATCATAGTCTACGAATATCTTTTGGTCGAATTCTTCTCTATAGCGTTCTCCCTTTAAAACCAGACGGTGATTCTCTCCGACCGTTGCATCTGCAATCTCGGTCTTCTCTTTCATATACTTCTGTATCAATTCCGCCAGATCCATCTGCGAGATTACCTGACCGGAAGTAATGTTGTAGATCATATGCTTCAGCGATTCTGCTTCCGTCACCTGATAGATATATTCCACCACATCATCCAGGTAGATCATGGAAAAAAGATTCCTTCTGCTTGCGGATATCCGGTTATTCTTAAGAGCCTCAACCACCATCTGGTAGCACGGATTGTACTGCTTTTCGCCCTTCTTCGGCATAGCATAGAAATGATCCAGTCTCATAACTGTAATATCCATATCCTGTGTCTTTTTATATGTCTTACAGATATCTTCCCCCTGGGCGATCGCCATCGCACGGAAATTATTCGCCGATCCAGCTTCCTCTTCCGCAACGTCATCTATATAAGACTTTCCATATATTTCCTGTGACGAAAGATAGACAAATCTTCCCTTTTTACACACAGAATATGCCGATAATATATTCGTCAGATCTGCTGTATACTGCACGGCTTCCTTTCTCGTATGCGTCCAGCTGTAATTCGAATCATATGCGCCAAGAAAGATCACCACATCCGGACGCACACTTTCAAAGATTTCTTTGATACTGTCACTGCTATAAGGAAAATCATATCTTTCAAATACCCTCGGATATGTAAAATGGCTCTCCTTCTTTCCAGTGATCAGATATACTCTGTGTCCACATTTATTCAACTTGTTGATCATGGCATCCATCAGTCTGCTGCCACCGCCAACCAGTAATACAACCATCCTTTTCACCTCATCTCTTTTCTTTTTATTAAGGCATAATTATCTTATGCTCCTGAAAAAAATGAAACATCTCTTTTACGTCTTCGTTCATTTCTTTCTGTTCTTCTTCTGTCGCATGATAATGTGCACTCAGAAGCCGGACCATATCTTCTATATTTTCGGTTTCTTCTATATGATTATATATAAAAGCAGCCGTCTCACTAAGCGTAAGCACACCATTTATCTCTTCTGCCATCCTGCCTCTCGGAATCAGAAAATAGTCTTCATCCAGATTCCGCAGGACGAAATCTTTCGATCTTTTCATCTGTTTTTCCTTCTTTTTATTATAAATGATTCAAGCATAAAAATACATTTTTATTCCATCATACTAACTAGAACGTGTCTAAAAAATGCTCTAATACTTCCTATTATTGCATAATTTCACCGTTTCTAATAGTTAACGTATACAGTATAGACTTTATCATTTTCTAATTCAATTCTCTTTTTACATGTTTTTTTATTGTGCAAGAGTATGTCTGAAAATCATTTCTGCAGCCTGCATCACACGGAATTTTCAGTTCAGAAAATTCCTGTCTGTGAACAGTAACTTGTGCTATACTGTTGTTACAGTTTTAAAAGGAGACAAAAATCAGGATACTATGAATGATATTTATACAACATATCTTCAGATAATAAAAAACAATTTCATCAAGACAGGAAGAAATACGAACCAAAATCATACTCCCTCTGGTGAATCTTTTGCAGAATCTTTTCAACGTGAAAAAGAACTCCGGATTCTTCCGGAAGACATTTCCGCACTATCTGTATTAGCAGGAAAGCATTTTTCTTCGCCGTTTCTTCTTCCTTATGTAAAGAGTAATCCGCAGGTTTATACTGCCTTCAAACAACAGACCAAACAGATGATGTTCCAGTATTATCAGATTGAACACCTGACAGAGATCATCGTTTCACTTATGAACCGGGAACAGATTCCTTATTATCTGTTAAAGGGTATCAGCCTTGCCGCTTACTATCCGGTGCCGGAATACCGTAAGCTTGGCGATGTAGACCTCTATATTCCCGATCCTGCGGCATTTGAAAAAGCAAAGAAGGTTCTGGAAACCAACGGATTTGTACTGGACCCGGAACTAAGCGATCACCATACAACTTATATCTATACATTTCCGAAAACCGGACGCAGATATATTCTGGAACTACATTTTCGTATCGTAGGAGTCTATCAGTATGACAAAGCCAACCAGATTGTAGATCAGGTCTTCTCCAAACGTCAGCTTACACCAGAGCTTCAGAAGATCGGGGATCTCACATACCGGGTGCTTCCTCCTACGGAATATACCTTTTACATGATCCACCATATGTTAAAACACTATCTTTACAGCGGGTTCGGCATCCGGCTTTTGTGTGACTTTGTATTATATCTTACTGCAAGAAATAATGATATTGACTTTGACAAACTTCACCACTGGTGCAAAGAGTCCAAGATCCTGCACTTTTACGAGATCATCATCGAAACCCTGCACCTTTACCTCGGACTTCCCGCAGATATAGAACCGGATATCCACTACCCGTCCGACACTTGCGGCACCTTCATCCAGCGCATCCTGGAAGACCACGACATGGGCACCTCTAACGACACCGCCTTAGTCGGAAGCGGCTCTTACGCAAAAGTAAACTTCTGGACCTACTTCAAAGAAGGCCACCTGCAGATGAAAGTCCGCTTCCCCAAACTCCACAAATGCGTGATCCTGTGGCCGGTTCTGTGGGGGATTACGTTCGTCTGCTTTATCTGGAATACGTATCATTACAGGCATACGACATTTAAAGAAACACTGGAAGGATTTAAGAAGACGAATGAAGACAGCCAGCTGATTAAAATTTTTGAGAATGAAGATGTTTAATGCATCAGGTGCTTGAATTCCAAGACACAAAAATAACCGCCCACATCGTCTGCAAAAAATTGTGTGAGCGGTTATCTTTATGCATCCCGGTTACACATACTGCTCCGGCGCCCCATAATAATCCAAAAGCATCGATTCAAACTTATCATGCACCCCATGCTTCGCCGGCGCCTGCACAATATTCATTCCAGGGCTGTGGTTTCCTTCGATCAGTTCCAAAGTGCCATCCTCCAGAATCGCCACATCCCATCCTACTACTCTTAAGCAAGGAAGCTCCTGGGATGCTTCTTTACATAACTCACAGATTTCCTTCCAGAATGGGATCTGCACACCTTTGAACTTCACACCGGTCATCGGATGTGTTACGTATGTATTTGCGCACTCATCGATGCCGTCGGTTGTGATGATTCCGGTCTTTGGATCCATTTCACAGAAGATTCCACCTCCGTGTGCGTTATCCACATGCAGTCCGTTATTTCCCACACGTAATCCACACCCAAACACTTCAAAACGGTCTCCGTTGCGGAATGTGATCACACGCAGGGTATTCAATGAAGATGGGTGGAAGACTGCCAGTGATTCATGTGATTTTACGAATTCTTCTGCAAGATATCTTCCCTTGATCATCTTCTGGTAGAATGCTTCTTTATCTTCTTTTGCATCAAAGTCTTCTTCTGTCAGACGGATAAAACCGATACCCCAGCTGGAATACTGTGGTTTCAGTGCGATCACATGATATTTGTGTACAAAGTCACAAAATTCCTCAAAGCTTGCTTCCGGCACATACATCCATCCTCTGCTTACGAATCTTGAAAAGTTCTTTAAAAAGCTTAACTTGTCTTTGAGATATTTTTCCGAATCATTGTTATACGGACGCATCAGGCGTGTCGCCTCGATATCTGTCAGATATTTTTTTTGTTCTTCTACCGGAAGATTGTAAAATCCAAAGATCATATATTCTGACTGTGACACACGTTTCTCCGGATTATTTCTTCTGACTTTCAGATAATCGTGGAAAAGCTTATTCTCTGTGAATCCTTCCGGAAGCTGTTCCTCTCCTTCGATGTAAGTCATGAATTTCTTTTTCAGGACCGGATAAGCTTTGATATTTCTTACTATATAATTGTCTGTTATGATGTTTTTCTTCTTTCCCATATTACTCCCTCTAAACATTCTTGAATCAATGGATATTTTCCAACTCTGTCTAATTGTATAATATTACCACCTGGCCAGTGGCAGTTTCCTTCTATTAATTCGAATCCATCCGGGGTGACTGCGATATCCCAGCCCACATAGCCGACATTTGGCATGCGTTCCATTGCGAGGAATATTCCCGCACGGATATCCTCCCAGTAAGGAATCTGAAATCCCGGCATCACTACCTCCGATCCCGGATGTCTGTCGTATTCTCTGATATCGCTATTATTCCTTCCGGGACCTGTAATGCATCCACTGTCTGTATCCACCGGATACGCAATCCCGCCGGAATGAAAATTATCTGCGACAGCTCCTTTGCCGCCACATTTTAAGCAGGCTCCGATCAACCTGATATTTCCTTTTTTGTCTCTTGCCGCATTGATCCTCACGGAATTGACACACCCGTCATTGATCTTTTGCAGCTCTTCATTCTGTACGATCAGTTCTTCTATCAGACACTTTTCTTTCTTGCGTTCCTGGAACCACGCATAACGGTCCCTGATTTCACTGGTATGTATCTTTTTCACTCCATGTCCCATAATCCCACGGTCCGGCTTGCATATGAATACCTCATGCCGGTCCATGAATTCCAGGCATTCCGCAAAGTCTGCTTCCGGGGTATATAGATACTCCCTTTTTACAAGCCCGGTAAACATCTGGTAAAACAGATGCTTCTGTGCCATCACCCGCGCGTCCTTCTCCGTCATAAAACGGTTCAGCTCTTTATCTGCTCTTTTCGACCTTCCAGACGTCAGATACTTTGAACGCTCTTTATCTTTGATCTCAAAAAAACGTAATACCAGATAATTCTCCGGTGATGCCTCATGCCGGTATCCGCACTGGATCGCATCCAGGAAATAAGCAAATGTCACACCGCCGCGCTGCTTTTTCAGGCTCTTTGCCATCTTCCATGTTCTCTTTACGGCATCCCACTGTGACATTACCTTCTCTCACCTTCCCGTTCTTTTAAGATCTGGCGCACGTTTTCCTCTCCAAGTCTGTGAAGTGTCCTTCCCTCTTTCCGGAAATCTGTATCAAGTGCCGCATTGGCAAGCTCTATCAACGATGTACAGATCGGAACCGGAATTCCAAGTACGCTTCCCAGTGATTCCATCAGCACCAATCCCTGAGGAACATCCTCTGTAATATATCTGGAATTCACAGTCAGAGGCCCTTTGGCACGCTCCGGCATCGCTGCATATTCAAAGAAGACTTCTTTTCCATCTCTTTCTTCATCCAGACTGTTGCGGAACTTACAGGCTTCTGTGTAAGGCACCGGCGGAAGATCTAAGTGCTGCAGGATATCCATTTTCTCCTGATCCAGTGCTTCCAGTATTTTCCACACAGACGGTGTGAAGACTTCATGATACATGCAGTAATCACCACCTGTCGCCTCGATCCGCGGCATACTCATAACTGCTCCTACCGTATGCACAACCATGTTCGGATTGTGAAGCGCCGCTTCTACTACACTCTCAACATATGTAAATGGGGTTCCAAGCTTATCCAGAACCTCTGATGCATAGACAATCTGATGCGCCGGATAGATCCCGACCGGATTTCTTACATTCCGGAATCCAACCCGGAAATGTCCCGGCACCCGGATCCTTCCATCTATAAAGTTACTTTCCGCTTCCGCAAGAATTACTCCTTCCGGTATCCCGATACCCATGGCATACGCCGTAGAGAGATATCCCGGAACCATAAGAAGGATCTGTCCTTCCTGCAATAATGGAAGTGCTCTTTCCAGTACCTCTTTATGATATCCTGTCTGCGTACATAACAGTACCACATCCTGTCCCTTTACTGCTTCTATTTCTCTCGTCACATGCGCGATAGAACTTTCTTTATTTTCACCAAATTCTTCCAGCATCACGCTTCCGTCATGCTCCATCAGATACTGGAAATTCTCATCATGCATCGCGTGGGATGTCTTGATCAGCGTAACCTCATGCCCACGTCCGGCATAGTCCGCAGCCAGCAGACACCCGCTGTTCCCCGCTCCTAATATTGCTACTTTCATACCTCTTTACTCCTACATCATACTACCAAACAACAGGTCCGTCTCCGGAAGACGTTTATTATCCAGCGCCGCAGCTGGTGTAAATGTCATCTCCCCGAACCTGACTCCCTGTTCCGTCACATACAGGTCCACCCGTACAAATGGAAATCCTTTGCTCAGTCTGTCTGCTACTGCAAATGCCTCGTCCAGTCCTTCCGGCTTTGGAAGCGAGAATCCTTCCGGTGCATTTACCGAATCCCGGTTGATACGCATCAGGTTAAAGTCCCGGTCGAAGAAATAGAACTTCGGCCATCCTTCTTCTCTTCCCACGCATAACATTACACAGTAAGCCTTGCCATGGAAGCAATAGAACTTGTAATCCTCCGGCGGCAGGCCATCCGGATCTCCCAGATACTCTTCCACGATGATCTTCTGCTCCATATTCCGGTACTGAAGCTCTGAAAAATATGCCCAGAATGGTTCTTTTCCCCATTTTTCCAGCTTTTTCACCGTCGCCGGAATATCCAGATCTTTTTTAGACGGACAGATAATATTATAACCACATCCAAAATTCCACTTCATCGCAAAGCTCTCCGGAAGACTCTCCCAGTCAATGTCCGATGGCTTATCATAGACTGCAATAAGCTTCGTCAGACAATTTTCAAGTTCACAGCTTTCTATATATTCTCTTACCCTGTACTTGTCCGCACATTTTCTGACGACTTCATTCTGCCCATACGATTCCAGCTTTAATTTTAAAATTTTCTCATTCAGTGTCTTCGGATTCTTAAGGTCCGGGAACCGTCCAAATTTTTTCAAAAATAAAAGCTTTGTATTCCATCTCGGCGATAGATAAGAAAGTGCTATGTAAAATGCACGTGATGCCTTACTGATCTTCTTCTTTTTCACACTTTACGCCTCCCCGTCATTTTCCAGGATCAGCTCTTCTGCTGCCGTCAGGGAATCCATCAGACAGTCGATCACGAATCTGGAACGTTTTATAATCGATCTGTATTCCTGTTTGGAAGATACATATTGATAATGTAGTACTGAGATAGACGGATCATAGAGCACCACACTCTTTTCCTTTCTGCAGATCCAGTCTAAGATTTCCATCTCGTAGTACATATACGTCTTTGGATAAAATGGTTCCGGATGTATCTCCAGATATCTTTCCGAAAAGATCACGCAGGAACCATGCAGTACAATTCCTTCTGCCGGAGCCGTGGTATCGATGTGCTGTCTGGCGCGTTTTCTTCTCTGCACCCGCCTCCAGATCGCCGGACTGTTCTTTTCGCCGCTGCTAAGAAGCAGAAGGATAGGATTCTTCGTACGTTCTACACTTGCCCGCTTTTTCCGTACAGAATCCAGCGTACATCCATGCATACTCTTCGGATTCTGGTGAATCCCGGAAAATACAGATACAATATCCGGTCCAAGTACGTCAAATGGTTGTTTTTCATAGATTTCCCCGATCCTTTTGCAGAAATCTTCCTGCAAGATCTCCACATCATTATTCAGTACTACGGTAAATTCCGGTTTTTTATGCTCACGTACCCATTTCACTCCAAGATTATTTCCCTTTGCAAACCCTGAATTTTCCGGGTTTAATATCACCTTGATCTCCGGGCAGGATGCATACTCATCCAGAAGTACCTGTCCACTTCCGTTCGGAGATGCATTGTCTACTATTACAATCTGCTTTTCTCCCGGTAGTGCCTGTATCTTTTCCACGCATCTTCTTGTCATATCTGCTGCACGGTAATGCAGGATTACAAATGCAATCATCTTGAAACCTTCCTCTCTGGCCGGATGAAGCAGCTTCTGAGCCTGTCTGCCATCCAGTAACCCCAATCGTAAAAACTTCTGCTAAGTAAATAGCTTTCTTTAAAATGTGCTGCTGCCACAGCCGGATCTGCTTCATGTACCCTTTTCCCAAGTCTCCGGTTCATGACTGCCTTGCTCTTCGGATACATCTCATATAGTGCTTCGTGCTTCTTATATAAATGTAACAGATGCGGATAAGATTTTACCCTCGATGAGATACTGTCAGCTCCCACTTCCGAATCCACTAATGCATCCGGAAGATATCCCAATGTAAAATCTTTCGCTGCACGGATTCCAAAATCCCAGTCCTGATATCTGCGGATCTCTTCATCGAACTGCACTTGCTCCCATACATTTTTCCACATCAGCATGGTCTGTGTACTGGCCCTGTTCTCTGCAAGAAAGTCCTCCAGCGCATGCTCCGGATGGAATCCATGTACCGGGAAGTGAAAATGATTGCCATTCTCCGCGATCCGGTTCATCCCGCAAAAGCAAAGATCCACTTCATGTTCACACAAAAAGCGGTATTGTTTTTCAAGCTTGTCCTCATACCAGGTATCATCACTGTCCTGGAACGCGATCAGCTCACCCTTTGCTCTCTTCGCTCCATAGTTTCTTGCATAACAGGCTCCCCGGTTCGTCTCATATCTCAGATAGTGAAGTCTCGGGTCTTCTATCTCATGGAACAATTCTTCCGTTCCATCTGTCGAAGCATCATCGACAACCAGTACTTCTATATTGCGATATGTCTGAGTGAGAACACTTTTAATACACTCCGGCAGTTGTTTCTTCCTGTTATATGTAGGAATTACAACTGAGATCAGCTTGCATCTTTCTTTTTCATTCATATGGAAATGCCTCCCTCATTTGTCGTTTTTTCTCCTCCACAAGCTCCGGCAAAATCTGATATTCCTTTTCTATCTCAGAAAGTTCCGGCATAGCTTCTGTTCTGAGATCTCTTGGCTTCTGCGTGATGCCGTAAGCAGAATAATAATCATCAAACTTATATCCGTCACCCAGCAGACGGTCGCCAAATACCAGATACATATTCGGAATGTGAAAACTGTCTGCTACGATCAGACCATGCAGGCTGCTGGATAAGACATATCTGCATTTGGCAATCTCTTTTACCACCTGCAACGGATTATCCTTTACGTTGATAAATTTTGATCCCGGATATTGTTTCATCAGTTCTTCTACTTTCGGATCTTTCAGATCACAAAGATGCGGGATGATGCCTACTTCGTATTTCGTTTCCGGGATTTCATCCAGAAGGTCTGATGCAAGAATTCCTGCATCCGCCATCGGGATATCAAGTTTCTTGCCCGTCATCCGCTCTACATTCTTCCTTGTCAGTTCACCTCTGACCGCACAGAATTCCATGTTCTTTTTAAAAAATGTTCCTTCTGCGTCCGAATAATTGATGAACCCGGTTCCCCAGATATACACATGTGGTTTCCGGATCCCATTGATCCGCTGCTGCAGACGCATCGGTCTGGTCCCATGCAGGGTATACTGTCCGAGACAGCTCCCGATCCCGCATAACTCTCCATCAAGAAACGAGCACCTTTCTGCCTGATAGCCAAAACACTTTTCCACGATCAGCTCATTCAGACAATCTCCCATATTGCGCAGTTTGGAATAATATATTTTAATCTGTTCTGCCATATTTTCTATGCTCCTTTCTTATATCGCATATGCGTATTTGCATATTTATACACGGCCTGTATACTCCAAGGTATATCCGGAATTTTATTAAAGTTTCATCACAACCCGTTCATATCTTCCGTCATCTTCAAACGGAATATCATTCACTGCATCAAACAATGGCTGATATCCATATCCATCCGTAATCCATCCATATCCGGAATACTGTGCGGTGTTAAATCCAGGTATGGTGTTAGCTTCTATTAATACCGGTCCGTCTTCGGTAAGTGCCACGTCCCAGCCGATATTCGAGATCTTGCTTCCAAGCGGTACGGCCCGCTTCATCATCTCGATCGTCTCATCCCAGTGCTTAAGCTGGATTCCCTGAAATGCAACACCTGTCATCGGATGTACTTTATATTCCGCCATCTTATTCTGGTCTACTGCATCGGTCAGTACCTTTCCTGTCCGGATATCCACAACTGCTGTCAGTGCATCCTGGCAGCCATTTGCAATATCTTTATAAAGAGCAGATGTCAGTACCGGTGCGAACAGGTAAGATCCATACGGAGATGTCAGGGAATAAAATCTTACGACACTTACTGCGCTTGGATTCAGTTCATTTAACACATCATCCTGACGGATGTATTCTTCGACGATTCCGTTTCCGCCGTTACGGATACAGTCAAGTGCTGCCTCTATCTCATCTTTTCCGGTAACAGCCAGAACTTTGACACCTTTTCCCTGCCCTTTACAGTTTGGTTTATAGACAACCAGCCCTGTTCCTTCTGCGAGCATCTTCAGTACATCTTCCGTTACATCCGATGCCTGTACACATTTCCGTCCGTAAAAATCAGAAAAGACTTTTGAAAATATGTATTTGTTCATGAGGATTCCGATGTATCTTCTGTCGGTATATTTTTTTCGGAATTCCATGCGGGACCAGAGTGTTGATACCGTCTTTTTCTGTTCCTGGTTCAGATCGTGGAATCCGGTCCATTCATATTCTTTAAAGGAAATATGATTGTATTTTTTTGCCTGTATGATATCTTTTTCTACCTCTGAAGGTTGTAATCCATACTTCTGTGCATACTCAACTGCGAATTGATGAATATGCTTTCTTGAGTTGATGAATCTTGTCAAGCCGTTGCCATTTGTCTGCCCCATAACACTTTATCCTCTCTGTCCTTTATATCTACATCTGTGCAATCAATGCTTCCAGTTCTGCTTTTCGTCCTTCTTTCGTTACCATCTGCATGGCTCCCATCTGTGCCGTGCAGTTTGCCTCTACCATGCACCAGCCGTGCTGTGCACTGTATGCCAGATCCCATCCACAGTAATGGTTATCCGGAATCATCATCGCTGCCTCTTTTACCATGGCAACTGCTTCATCCCACTGCGGAATCTGGAATCCTTTGAATCTGATTCCACTGTCTGGATGGCATTCAAAACTATGTCCTTTTTTATCTGCTCCGTCTGTGTAGATCACACCGGTCTCTGGATCGATCAGCGCACTGACACCGCCTGCACTGAAGTTATCCACGAAGCTGTCACCTCTTCCCATACGAAGTGACGGGTGGAATAACTGGATCTTTGGATCTCCATTTTCATCTTTGATGATTGCAGTTGGAATTCTCAATGTATTCACTGAGCCTGCATGAATACGTGCCATCTCTTCTCCCTGCTCGATCAGTTCTTCGATGACAGCACCATATTTGCGATAACGCTTATGAGCTTCCTCTACAGATTCATACATAGAAAGAGTTTCTGTTCTTACTGAATTGCCAAATGCCGCATATACCGGTTTTACTACATAGGTCTTATGACGCTCTGCGAATTCTTCCAGTTTCTTTAAATTCTCTTCTGTTGGTTCTTCATTCTTTTTCACACGGATGATCTCACGCTTATACATATCCTGGAATTTCTTATAAGTTCTGTATTTATTCTCCAGAAGATCTGTATTCTTTCTCTGATTCATACGTGGATAATAGCTTAGCCGGATCCCTTCTGTTATGAAGGAATTACGATACTCTGCATCTTTTCCTTCATATCCAAAAAGGAAATATTCACTGTAATAAGAACCATATTTGAACAGGCTCCGAATCATATCCCGGCGGAGCTTTCTCATATACTTTTTATCCTGCATCTCTTCCGGCGTCTTATATTTTTCGATGATCTCATCCATCTCGTGTTCTTTCCTATGATAATAGTACGCCTTCCGGTACCATGATTTAAAACGAATTTTCTTATATATTTTCCTACGTAAATTGCGCAGCACTTTCTCCGCCTCCCGATTCCTTTATTCTAAATTCTCACATACTATCATGCCACGGTTTACTCCGCAGCCACGTTGTTTTCTCAATCTTTCCTATTATATCATTGATACACAGGACCTGTCACCAGCAATTCCTTATGAATACATGAGCTACATAGAACCTGCCACTGGCAGCTTCTATTGCTTACTATGGTATAAAATAATGCCGCTATACCAGTCAGGCACAGCGGCATCTTGTTCATTCTTGCTCACACTTTGCAGTCTTCACATTTCAGACCGTGTTGCTCTTTATGCTTCTTCTTTTTTAGCTGTTGTTGTCTTTTTCTTCTTTACAACTTTCTTTTTCTTTGGAGCGAACATATTTTTACGGATACGGTGTGTCTCGTCTCTCATGAACTGTTCTTCATAGATACGGATATATCCTGTATCCTGGATCAGCCATTCTCCATCGATCTTTACATATTTGTCTGTGTAGATTGCAGATCCTCCTACCTGAAGTCCTTCATATGGATCGCCTTTTGCGAAGATCAGCATATCCTGCAGATACCATTTTCCATATGCTACTGTATCACTTTCGAACCAGATCTGCGGATTGTGTCCCTGGTGCAGTGTAATCTCTGTCTTTGGCATAGATTTTTTGAAGTAATCTGTGATCTCCTTTGGTCCGTGGAATACAAGTTTACCATTAGAGTATGCTGTCTCGATGTCTGGTGCCATTGTTGTCTCCAGTTCATCCCAGTTCTTTGTATCCAGTGCACAAAAATATTTGCTCTTTAATTCTTTGATCGCCTGTACATCTTTCAGACGCTGTATCTCTTTTTCTAATGCTTCAAGACGTTCTTCTACTGTCATGATATTCATCCTTCCTTACATTATATATAGTAGTTTTTCTATCTTAGATTTCCATACCTACTTTGTATGCATCAGCCGTTGCATCGATACCCATGTTAACCTTCTTTGCATCACCGATTACGTTGTATGCGATTCCGAGTTCTTCACATTTTGATGTCAGATCTTCTGTCGGACGTGATTTTGCACCTGTTGCTAATACTAATGTATCGAAGCTGCGTGACTTATTGCTTGTCTTTTTGAATTTATCTGTAAATTTGTAATCAACAGTATGATCACCGATTGCTGTTACTTTGCTTCGGTTGCTCTTCTGGATTGTCTTTCCAGGATATTCAATATCAAGGAACATACTGCGGAGCATACCCATTGCTTTTCCAACACGTCTGCTGTCCATAACACGGACATTTTTCTCTCCTTTGTTAACCAGATACTGTGCTGTCTCGCATCCAACAAGACCACCACCAAGGATCAGGATTTCTCCTTTTGCTTCTGCTTTACCGGCAAGTACATCTTCAGCAGTTACGATATCTGCTCCGTCTACTCCCGGAAGATCTGGCATTGCAAATTCAGAACCTGTAGCTACTACTACATGATCTGGTTTTACTTCTGCGATCATCTCTGGTGTAACAGTTGTATTTGTCTTAATCTCGATACCCATCTTCTTGCACTGTTCAACTTCCCATTTCACAGCATCTTCAAATTCCTGTTTCTTAGGAGCCTTACCAGCTAATACGAATCTTCCACCCGGACATTCAGATGCTTCATATACAACTGGATTGTGTCCACGTTCTTTTAATATCTCAGCTGTTACAAGTCCACCGATACCTCCACCGATGATCATAACGTTTTTCGCTGTTTCTGCCTTTGGCATTCCCTTGTATTCCAGACACAGCATTGGGTTACGTGTACATGTGATATGTGTAGCCTTAGGATCGATAACTTTATCGTAGCATCCTTCTGTACATCCGATACAACGACGGATATCACATTCACGTCCTTCTTTTGCTTTGTTACACCATTCTGCATCTGCAAGCTGTGCACGTCCTACAGCGATCATGTCAATGTCGCCATCTTCGATCAGCTTATTAGCAAGTTCTGGCATATTAACACGTCCAACACCAATTACAGGAATGTTGATTGCTTTTTTGATCTTTGCGATGTTTTCCATATTGAATCCTGGCTCCAGGTTATATGGTGGTACTTCGTATACGGTTGCAAGACTTCTTGCATTACCTCTTGATAAGTCGATTGCATCTACTCCGGCTTCTTCTGCCCAGTTAATGAACTGGATGGTCTCTTCTACAGTTGTAACCTTTGGAAGCATCTCATCTACTGCATCCAGACGCATCAGTAATGGCATGTCTTCCGGCATATTTGCACGCATCTCACGGATGACTTCAAGATTGAAACGGCAACGGTTCTCAAGGCTCTGGTTACCATATTCATCTGTACGTGTATTCAGTGATGGGTTCATGAATTCGTGTGGCAGATATGTATGCGCTCCGTGGAACTCCAGTGCATCGAACCCAGCTTCTACTGCAAGCTTTGCAGATGCTCCGAACTGTTTTACGATTTCATGGATACGTTCTACTGTAAGTGTCTCTGGAGTTTCCAGTTTATTTGTCTTATCAAAGAAGTCCGCTGGTACAAAACCGCCGTGCCAGATCTGTACGGCTGCTTTTCCACCATTATCATGGATTGCTTTTGTTACTTTCTTAAGTTCGTCTCTGTGATGCTCATTGTAAAGTCCGAGGTACAGATAAGCATGACATTCTGGACAGATAGCTACAAGCTCTACTATATTTAATCCACATCCGCCAGCTGCTCTTGCTGCGTGATATGCAGGCAGGTCATCTGCTACGTCGTGTTTGTTCTTTACCATCTTTGTGTTCATACCCGGAAGTACGATTCTGTTTTTCAGTTCCAGTCCTCTTAATTTAATAGGTGAAAACAATGCATCATAACTCATTTTCGAAATCATCCTCTTTTCTTTCGTTTTTGTAATTGAAGCCATTGTCCCGAAGATCGGTCCGGTCAGGTACGGGAATTTCTGCCGGCGCTTGCGGAACGTATCTGTTTTACGGTAGTAAATCATTTATATCAGCTTTAATACTGTCTTTCGAAAAGCTTGTCTAAATTTTAACATGTACATATCACCTATGTCGGAACAAAACAAGAATTATAATGCACAAACAATGTACAAAAAATCAAATTTTCCTGTCACAAATCACTAGTTTTCTTCTGTTTCATTTCATTTCCTGTAGTGAAATTCAAAAAAATGTCTGCATTTTCAGAAGTAATTTCTCATGAATTTCTCAAAAAATGTAGATTATTTAACAAAAAAATGTGAAACATGCCACTCCATGTTCGTTTATACTTAAACGCAACAGATAAATTTCACAAAAATGTTCAGGAGGAAATAAAATGATCACAGATATGAAAAACGCAAAGCTTTTCAGTCCATTAAAACTCGGAAAAACAACTTTAAAGAACCGTATCGCAATGGCACCGATGAGCATGCATTATGAAGCAACTAACGGAACTGTACCAAAACAGCTGGCAGATATCTTCGTACGTCGTGCAGAAGGAGGAGCAGGCTACGTAGTAATCGACGCTGTAACCGTTGACCATAAATACTGGTATATAGGAAAAACTACAGCACTTGATAAGGATTCACTGGTACCACAGTTTGCAAAATTTGCAAAACGTGTCACAGATGCAGGAAGCGAACTGATCCCACAGATCATTCATCCAGGCCCGGAATCCATCTGTGCCATGAAGGGAATCACACCGATCGGACCATCTGTCAATACAAATGCAAATGGTGATGTATCAAGACCTGCTACTATTAAAGAAATCCAGAAAGTCATCAAACAGTACGGACAGGCAGCACGCCGTGCAGAAGAAGCAGGATGCGGCGGTATTGCATTACACGCAGCACATGCTTACATGCTTCCAGGTGCATTTCTCTCTCCACTTCGTAACAAACGTATGGATGAATACGGTGGAACCATCGATAACCGTGCCCGTCTGATCCTTGAGATCATCGAAGAATGTCGTAAGAACGTCAGTCCAGACTTCCCGATCATCCTTCGTATCTCTGGTTCTGAGCGTGTAGCAGGTGGTAACGGATTAGATGAAATGTTATACCTTGCTCCAAAATTTGAAGCAGCCGGTGTTAATATGTTAGAAGTATCCGGTGGTGTTCAGTATGAAGATATGCAGGATATCATCCCTTCACACAGCCAGAAGATCGGACGTAACGTATATGAAGCTTCTGAGATTAAGAAAGTTGTTAATATCCCGGTATTCGTTGTAGGTAAGATCAACGATATCCGTTATGCTGCTGATATCGTAGAGCGTGGACTTGTAGATGGTGTTTCTCTTGGACGTCCATTACTTGCTGATCCAGACCTTCCGAACAAAGCATACGAGAACCGCTTTGATGATATTACTCCATGTGCATCCTGTGGTGGACGTTGTATCACACCAAAGGATCCTACACATCCGGTATGTCAGTGCCACATCAACCCACTGATCGGTCATGAATATGACTATCCATTCAATCCGGTTGATGAACCAAAGAATGTTCTGGTTATCGGAGCCGGCCCTGGTGGAATGTACGCTGCTGTTATTGCTGCTGAACGTGGACATCACGTAACTGTATGGGAGAAGAAGAACCAGGTTGGTGGTCAGCTTGCACTGGCTGTAGTATCTCCTGGAAAACAGGAAATGTGTAAATGGCTCTCTCACCTTACATACCGTGCAAACAAAGCCGGTGTTACATTTGAATTCAAGAAAGAAGCTACTGTAGAAGCTGTAAAAGAGTTCGCTCCGGATGCAGTTATCGTAGCAACTGGTGCAAGACCATTTATCCCACCATTTATCAAAGGTCTTACAGACTACCCTGTAACTACGACACACGACATCTTAAGCCGTAAAGTAACCGTACCTAAGGGAACTGTATGTATCTTAGGTGGTGGAGAAGTTGCCTGTGAGACAGCTGAGATGCTGATGACAGATGCACGTCCTGCTTCATTCGTTCAGACAGGAAGCATCGGTGATGTAGAGGTAACTATGGTAGAGATGCAGCCACAGCTTATGACAAATGTATGTCTTCCAAACCGTAATATCCTGATGAACAGCCTCCGCAAGGAAGGCGTTAAGACATATGTCAATGCAAAAGTACTGGAAGTTACTGATCATGATGTTAAGATCCAGCATACAACAGACGGTAGCGAAGAATGGCTCAAAGGATTCGACCACATCGTTGTTGGTATGGGATCAAGAAACTACGATCCACTCTCAGAGGAACTTAAGAAATTTGTTCCTGACGTAAGAGTCATCGGTGATGCAGTAAGAACAGGTCTTGCAAGTAAAGCACTTCATGAAGGATACTTTGCAGGTTACGAGGTTTAAAATCTGCAACACAGGTCCATATAAAATCAGAAGAAAACATAATCTTCAAAATAAAATATTTGCACAAATATATAGAACGATTCGTCTGACATAACGAATTCCTCCCGGTGATCACGGTCTTTATCTGTAGCATTTACAGACAGATGGCCGTGATCATCTTTATATACAGATATCAGCCGGCATCCGGATCTCTGGGTGCAGTTTTTCCATATCTTCTACTCTGGCGTTTCGTATAAATATACACTTTTCCTAAGAATACACACCATTATACGGGATTATCTGTGAATCTTTTCACGTTCCGCATTGATTTAAAATCTGGTTTATGATAGTCTATAGTTAACTTATTGTGTTGTTATATCAGGAACAAAAATGCAACGTTTCTGTATTAGATAATTTTAGGGAGTGACTATTAACTTTGAAAAACAAAATCCGTCCTTTATGCGAAACTCCAAGAGACGGCATCTTCTGTGGACCGGACAAATATCTGAAGCTGCAGGAACATATCATTACAGGGGAAATGTTCCCAGTCATGGAGTTTGACAGCTACTTCATCCTCGTCAGGGAGGGACATGGTAGTTTTATTATTAATGGAGAAGAATTCTCAGTACAACCAGGCTGTGTATCGTGGATTCAGTCCTCCCAGGTACTTACTATCTGTCCAGCATTTGGCGAGCAGTTAAAGATCTGGGTCTGTTCCTACGATTACCAGCTTCTGAGCTACTATTCTTTCAGCAACATTGCTCCTACCAAGGAGCTTGAGATTGTCAACAATCTTCCTGTGATCGGACCTGCCGGAGAAGAAGTAGAACAGATCGGGCAGCTCTTTTCCCAGTATCGCAAATTAAGCAAAAAGAATACACATGGTTCCGCAATTATCCGCAGTTCCTACCTTAGAAGAATCGAACTGCTCTATAACCGTTTTGCCCGCAGCATGAAAGCAAAATACAAGTTCAGTTCCCTGCCGCTCAGCCGCAAGGCGAGCCTTTATATTGCAGTTCACAGCACATCGAACCTGACACTTTCCGATGTGGTAGGTGCAGTTGCACCGTCCGTCAGTGAATCCGCACTGAACCACGCACTGCTTGTAGCAACCGGACTTAACTTTAACCAGTATCTGAACCGGATGCGATTATCGCTTGCCATGTCATATTTCCTATATGACAGTCTTCCGTTTGACTACATCTCGTCCATATCGGGATTCAATATGGAGATTACTTTCTTCAGACGCTTTAAAGCGATGACCGGTATGACCCCTCAGACATACCTCAAACGGATGTTAAGTGACGGAAAAGACGGTCACGTATACCGCGGAACCATTATGAACGAGACACTGATCTCTGCGATCAGCTATCTATATGAAAATATGACAGAAACAGTTGACGCCGAAACACTTACAAAAGAACTGTATACTTCCGAAAATATCCTGCGCGTTCAGTTTAAAAACCGGCTGAATTCCAGTTATAAGCAGGTATTATCACAGTTCCGTGTCCGCTATGCAGAAGCACTGCTTACCACAACCCATCTGCCGACCGTAGATATTGCGATCGAATCCGGATTCGGTTCTGACCGTACAATGGCAAGAGTCTTCTACAGCATCAACGGAATGTCACCTGGAGAATTCCGCAAAAAACGGAAACTCTCAGAAAAAAAAGACAGGTAAGCCAGCTGCCTGATTCTAGATTACGTTACAACATTACATACAAAGTTATACATATAAAAGAAGGTCAAAAAGAAAATGGCAAAAGATACACAACCATCAGGCGATACCGATAATAACATATCGCAAGATCCAACATCCAGCCGTACCGTATTTTCCGGTGCGCATGATTACTTTATTAATAATGTGCTGCCTGATAACATTCAGGCTCATATAACCAAGATCCAGGCTCCTACTTCTTATGCCAACAACTGCGATCAGACATTCATCCTGGTCCGTTCCGGCAAAGGGAAAGCCCTGATCAATGGTGTAGAATATGACTTAAAACCGAATACACTGATCAACCTCGGACCATTTCACCGTTACCGTTTTCTTCCATCTAAGGAAGCACCTCTGGAAATTGCCGAGGCACGTATGAACAGCAGCACTTACGTATACATGATTGCCAACCCTTATCTGAAATGCGAGCAGATGGTCGTTCCATCCCAGCCTCCGGTTGTGCACTTGAGCGGGTTATCTGCACAGATTGCCAACCAATCCATGGATGGGCTTCTCTATGAGGCAAAGAATAAATCCTCAGATCAGATTCATCTCTGCTTCTGCTATATGATAGATTTTCTCGGAATCATTACGGATCAGATGCCAAAGGACTATTTTTCTCCAACCGAAAAAACAGAGAAAAAGACAAAAACAGAACAAAAGATAGAGAAAAAAGATAAAAAGAAATAGCCCGATCTATCGGAAAGAGCAATTTTTTAACAAAGTTTTTTAGCACAGAAAAGTCTCCGCAGATATTCATTCTGACGGAGACTTTCTTTTTATTTTTATTCTTTTTAGATACTTTGTATACATAATCCGCTCATTTTTCACTTTGTCGGTCGTTTTGACTATAAAATGTCACTTTTTGTCTTTTCAAACAGTAGAAAAAATGAACTCCTAACCCGTTGACACGATTAAAATAATGTTAAAATATTATCAGTCATTGAGTTGACGTATCGGTAGTAAATTTTTCGAAGGAACGGGAATCCTCCGAAAAAGACGTAGAAACTCAAAGCAATTTATAAAGTAAGAAAAAGGAAGGGGATTCTAAACATGTTTGAAAAAGAATTCGAAGGAAAAGTAGTATTAGTTACAGGTGGTAGCCGTGGTATTGGATACGCAACAGTAAAAGCTTATCTTGCAGCTGGCGCTAAAGTATATTTCTTAGGAAAAGAAGGCGAAGACTTTACAGAGCAGATCGCTGAATTAAAATCTATCAATCCTGATTATGACTTCGCTGTAAAAGCAATCGACCTTTGCGATTATAAAGCAGCTCAGGAACTCTATGCTGAGATCGAAGAAAAATGGGGAAGACTTGATGTCCTCGTTAACAACGCTGGTACAGACAGCAGTGTTCCAATCCACAAAATGAAACAGTCTCAGTGGGATTATGTTATGAACACAAACTTAAAAGGTATGTTCAACCTTACAAAATATGCAATCAAATACCTTAAGAAAACAAAAGGATGCATCGTTAACACAGCTTCTGTAGCTGGTATCTACGGAGCAGGATGCGGATGCCCTTATCCAGCTTCAAAAGGTGGAGTTATCGCATTTACAAAATCTATGGCTTGGGAGCAGGCTTACGCAGGAATCCGTTGCAACGCAGTAGCTCCTGGAGTAATTGATACAGACCTTCTTGCTACAATTCCTCCATTCGCTAAGAAGAACCTTGCTAAGGGAATTCCGCTTCGTCATATCGGAAAACCAGAAGAAGTTGCTAATGCTATCCTCTTCCTTTCTTCAAGTGCAGCATCTTACATCACAGGTACTGTAATAAATGTAGATGGTGGATACATTCCAGCTAACGTAGCTAACTAATATTAATTAAAAATCGGAAAAAACAATGGATTGCCGGTCGTAATGCTTCCGGCAATCCCTATATCAATAGGATAAATATCTTGGGGATACTAAAGGGGGATAGTGACCGTGAATACCGCACACTTTAATATATTTAACACTGGTGAAGATAGTTTTTTTACGCCTGGAAGGCAGCTTGCGAATATCGCAAAAGTAAAGCCGGATGCTCCGGCCGTAGTATATATTTCACCGGAAAATAAAGAAACGGTTATGACGTGGCACGCCCTTGAAGTCCTTTCCAACCGTATCGCATGGTACCTTATGGAGCAGGGAATCAAGCCTGGTAAGAGCGTCATTGTTGCTCTTCCTAACATTCCGACACACATCGCACTGGCTTTTGGAATCTGGAAAGCCGGCGGATGTTATGTCCCAATCTCTAACAGAGTTCCAAGACGTAATCTTTTAGAGATCTGTGAATGTGTCGCACCTTCCCTGGTTGTTACCAACCGTTGGAAACCAGATAATTATCAAAGTCTTAGTTCGTCTGAACTAAAAAGTATAAGTGAAAATTATCCGGAAGATATGCCGCCCGACATTCTGGCAATTCCTAACCTTGCCAACTGTTCCGGCGGTACATCCGGTAAAACCAAAGTCATCGAACAGAATATGGCAGCCGGCGAAAGCGACGAAGGTCTTAAGACCTGGTTCACCATCTCCGGTATGCGCTTTGAGATGCGCCAGCTCCTTGCCGGTCCTCTCTTCCACGGCGCTCCGCACTCCGTAGCATTTAACGGACTTTACTGCGGAAATACATTATATATGCCTTCCTGCTTTGATGCAAAAGCAATTGTGGCACTCATTAAGAAATATCAGATTGAATATGTACAGATGGTTCCAACTCTCATGCAGCGTATCATCCGCCTTCCGGATTTTCATCCAGAAGACTTAAGCAGTCTGGAAGTCTTCTGCCACACCGGTGGTGTCTGTTCCGCAGACCTTAAGAGAAAATGGTTCGACATTCTCCCACCGGAAAAAATATATGAAATCTATTCCATGACAGAATGTGTCGGCATGACCTTCATCCGCGGGGATGAATGGCTTACCCATCAGGGAAGTGTCGGACGTATGCCATGTGGGCATATCTCCATAAGAGATGACGCAGGAAACGATCTTCCAACCGGCCAGACCGGAGAAATCTTCATGTCCTGGGGACCAAATATGCCAAAAGTTGAATACAAAAATATCGCCCCGCTTAAGAGTGATGAACATGGGTTCAAAAGCGTGGGTGACATCGGATATGTAGATGATGAAGGCTATCTTTATTTTAAGGACCGACGAAGCGACATGATCGTAACCGGTGGTGAAAACGTATTCGCTGCCGAAATCGAAGCAGTCCTGAAAAAACATAAGAAAATAGACGATGCTGTAGTTGTCGGACTTCCCGACAAAGAATGGGGACACAGGATTCATGCATTTGTAGAATCCAATGAACCAGTCAGTGATAAAAGTCTTATAAAATTTGCACTCAATTATCTGCCTCCTTACAAAATACCAAAATCATTTGAACACATCGACCATATTCCACGTAACGAAAGTGGAAAGGTTGTCCGCAGTAAGATGGTAGAACAATATTTACAGAAAACTTCGGAATAGTGTTCTTCTTCAATTACGAAAGGAGAAAAACATGGAGAAAAAGAAATTCAAGGGCTGGGGCGTCCTTGCTGCTGCCTTTATTATGTCATTCATACCTACAGGAATCATGAGCAACTGCTTTTCACTGTACATGGCTCCGGTATGCAATAACCTTGGTTTCAGCAATACAAGCTGGTCTTTAGTTAACCTGATCGCCTCTTTCGCCAGTGCTATCGGTGCAATGGTGATTGCAGGAATGTATCAGAAGAAAAATATGAAACTTACCATGACCATCGTCACGATCGGTACCTGCCTTTGCTGGGTAGTTGCAACATTCTGTACAGCAATCTGGCAGTTCTATCTGGTATTTGCCCTGTCCAATATCTTTATGGCAGGTCTTACACAGCTTCCAATCTCTATGCTTGTTACAGCATGGTTTGAAGATAAACGTGCAACAATGATGTCTATCGCCTACGCAGGCGGCGGACTTGGCGGAGCCGTATGGTCACCAGTTATTTCCCACTTTATCTCAGCAAATGATACAGGTTGGAAAACTGCTATGATCTTCTCTGCTGCAGTAGTTGCAGTAGTTATGGTGCTGACAGCACTTTTCCTGGTAAAACGTTCTCCTGCAGAGTACGGAACAGAGCCTTACCGCACAGGTGAAGGTGAAAAAACTGCAAAAACAGAAGAGAACTCCGGCGCATGGATCGGTGTATCTAAGAAAGTAGCTACAAAATCCGGTGCATGGTTCTGTGTTATCGGTGTTGTTATGTTCACAGGTATCCTCTCAGCCGGTGTTACAACTCACGTACCTAACTTCGTAACATCTGTTGCACAGGATGGTGGTAAACTTCAGGGAACTGTCCTTTCTGTATACTCTATCGTATCTATCATCGGTATGGTTGCAGGTGGAGCCCTCATGGATAAGATCGGTATCCGCAAAACAGTTCTCGGAGCAGCTGTCCTTGTTATCATTGGATTAGCAAGCCTTTATGCTTACTCTGTAAGCGGTACTGTAATGCTTGCGTTTGGATACTCTATCTTCTTCGCGATTGCTATGTTCCTTCCTAAGGTACTTCCGGCAGTCCTGATGTCAAAAGTATTCGGAACAAAAGATTACGGTGGAATCTATGCATTTGCCAACTTATTCTTCCTGATCGGTGCAGCCTTTGGTTCTGTACTTACATCAATCATTCAGGGAATCGTTGGATACGGAATTACATGGATCGTCTACATGTTCGTAGCTGTTGCACTGTTCTTATGTGTATCTGGTGCATTAAAAGGCGGCGAAAAACTGCAGGAAAAATATCCTCAGGGCGATGAATAATGATTACTGTCTACGCAGTAACATGATTTTACAAAAAACGAAATATGTCACATATACATTTCAAATAATATAAGAAAGGAAATATGAGATGAAAGAAATCAACAACAAATTAACTCAGAAATTTGGTGAATATCCAGCATTTGGTGTTCTCCAGGGCGTAAAAGTATTCGTAACCGGAACAAATATTGCTGGACCATTCGCAGGATCTTTGATGGCTGAAATGGGTGCTCAGGTACTTCAGGCAGAGGCTCCAACAATCGCGTGCCAGACAAGAGGTACTCTTTCATGGTCTCAGAATCACCGTAATGAATACTCTATCACAGTTAACACAGCTAAGAAATCAGGTCAGAAGATCTTCTTAAAATGTATCGAATGGGCTGACATCTGGATCGAAGCAGGACGTCCTGGATCATACGCAAAACGTGGTCTTACAGACAAAGTTTGCTGGGAGCACAACAAAGCCCTGACAATCGTACACGTATCTGGATACGGACAGTTCGGACCTTCTAAAGACAAACCTTCTTACGACGTATCCGGACAGGCAATGGGTGGATATATGTACATGAACGGTGTATCTCCTACATCCGGACCTATGAAGGTTAACCCTTATCTGTCTGACTACATTACAGCATACAATGCTTGTATCGTTGCATTATCAGGATACATCAGTGCACAGCACACAGGTGAAGGTGATTCCTGCGACGTTGCCCAGTATGATACTATGTTCCGTCTGCTTGATAACTATCCGGCAAACTGGTTCAACAAAGGATACCCGAAACAGGGTGAGCCTGTTCCATACCGTACAGGTAACAAGAGTGATATGGCTTCATGCTTCTCATTCTATGATACAAAAGACGGCGGTGCTATGTTCGTAGCTATCGTAGGTCAGGGACCTGTAAAACGTGGATACCCAATCATTGGTATGGGTAAACCTGGTATAACAAAAGGAATTCCTAAGAACTGTACAGGATTCCCTCTGTTCGATCCACGTGGACAGAAAGCTGATGAACTCTGTGCTAAGTTCTGTGCAGAGCGTACATGTGATGAACTGGAAGAAATCTTCAACAAAGCTGCTATTCCTTGCCAGAGAGCTTACGGACCAGCAGACATCGAGAAAGATCCACAGTATGAAGCACGCGAGAACATCGTTGAATGGGAAGATCAGTGCTTCGGTAAGATGAAAGGTATCGGACTTACAAACATCTTCAAGAAACATCCTTCACAGATCGTTGCTTCCGCTCCTTGCTTCGGTGAACACAACCGTGAGGTTCTGGAAAACTTCGGTTATACAGATGAAGAGATCGATGAACTGTACAAGAAAGGTGATCTGGTTACATGGACTCCTGCTGATACAGCTAAAATTAAGAACTTCGTTGAGTGGGGATTCTTCTGGGATCCTGAAAATCAGGCTAAACGTATTGGACTTGATTATACTCCGAAGGCTGATAAATAAGATAATAATTGAAAGAGCTGCTCTTAAAAAGGGCAGCTCTTTTTTATTCATTATGACCTCTCATGTCGTGACTGGCTACAATAGTATATTAATTAAATGCTTCTTGTATACTTCTTAAGCCACTCCTGCTCTTCCTCATTTAAATAAGGAGCGATTACTTCATATACTTTCGCATGATAATCATTCAGCAGTTTCTTATCTTCTGCTGTCATGATATCCGGATTGATCGCATCCAGATCCATCGGAATCAGTGTGATTGCTTCGAAGTACATAAACTGACCGTATTCGTTCAGTGTTCCCTTTCTGGTCAGGAGTTCGTTCTCCAGACGGATTCCGTGGGATCCTTCGATATAGATTCCCGGTTCGTCTGTGATGATCATGCCTTCCTGTAATACTTCTGTCTCGCCCGGACGGTATTTCCAGCGGAAGCCTGCAGGTCCTTCGTGGATATTAAGAAGGTATCCGACTCCATGTCCGGTACCGTGGTTGAAGTTTAAGTCTCTGTCCCAGAATGGTTTTCTTGCAAGAATATCAAGAACCATACCTGTAGATCCTTCCAGGAATTTTGCGCTTCCAAGCTGTAAGTTACTGATTGCAACCAGTGTGAAGTGGTCTTTCATGATCTGTGGAACTTCGCCAAGTGCATAAGTTCTGGTAACGTCTGTAGATCCTTCGTAGAATCCGGCTCCTGTATCAGTTAAGAACAACTGGCCTTCTTTTAACTCTACATCCGTCTCAGGTGATGATGTGTAGTGTACGATCGCACCGTGTTCTCCGAACGAAGAAATTGGCTCGAAACTTGGACGGATGAAGTTACCCATCTCTGCACGGAACTCATCAAGTTTATCAGATGCGCTCATCTCTGTGATCTTCATCTTGCCGACATTTTCTTTTAACCATTTCATGAATCTTACATGTGCGACACTGTCTTTGATCTGTGCTTTGCGGATATTTTCGATCTCAACCGGGTTCTTGATCGCCTTCATAAGAATTGCCGGATTTCTCTTTTCTACTGTCTTTACATTTTCCGGAATATTATTGAACAGTGCATAGTTCAGTTTTCCAGGGTCGATCATTGCAACCACGTCGTCGCCGAATTTCTTCACGTCATCGTAAATGTCGTTGTATGGGTGTAAGTTTACACCGTCTTTTGCAAGTTTTGCTTTTAACTCTTCATCTAATTTTCTCTCATCGATATACAGTTCGAAACTGTCCATTGTGATGATTCCGTAAGATAATACCAGTGGGAAGAAGTCGATATCATTTCCACGGATATTCAAAGTCCAGCAGATGTCGTCAATGGTAGATACAACGTGTACATTTGCTCCTGATTCTTTCATCTCTTCACGGATTCTTGCAAGTTTGCTTTCTACAGTCTCTCCGGCATATTTTACATCCAGATCAAATGCAGGCTCTTCCGATAATGCCGGGCGGTCCTCCCAGATTTCATCGATTAAATCTACCTGATAATTCACTTTCGCATTCTTTTTCGCTGCGATTGCTGCATATCCTTCACCTTCGCCAACGGATACCACTCTTCCGTCAAATCCAAGAGTCTCTCCTGCCTGCAATACCTCTTCGATGTATACATTCATCTCCGGTACTCCAGGCTCGCCCATCTTCATAAGTTCTACAGTTGTCCCCTCTAACTGTGCTGCTGCCTGGATAAAGTAACGTCCGTCTGTCCAGAGCCTTGCCTCTGTCTTAGTGATCACAGCTGTTCCTGCTGATCCCGAAAATCCTGTGATGAACTTTCTCGCTTTGAAATGTTCCCCAACATATTCACTCTGATGGAAGTCTGCAGTTGGTACTACATACACATCAATGTTCTTTTCTTCCATACACTTACGCAGTGCGGAAAGTCTTTCTGGTACTGTCATGTTTTTGTTCCTCCTTGATATATACAGTGTATGGATATTATACCGCATTTCTTATAATTAATCTTCTATTAATATAGATAATTTTTCTTATCTCTCATAAATAATTTTACTCATGCCATAACGTAGAGAACTTGTCACTATCCATTTCCCTCTAGCTCTTTTTGTATACCTAAGTATGCAAAAAGGTGGCCCATTGTCTGACCACCTCTATCGTATGTCTGATGTTACTATGTTACAATCATCACCTTACATCTCTTCTTATAAAATGCAATTCCATACCTCAAAATCTTCTCTACACCATCATCACAAAGTACTTCCTCATACCTGTTCGTCCTGATCTGATTCAACGCTTCCTTACATGCAATTTCTTCTTTGATTATAACAGATATTACGTTCTATAACTATGAATTTAATAACATCAAGAACAACAAAAATTTATAGTATAATTGCCATTAGTATCATTGATTAGTCACTTAATTATTATGCATGCAAAAAAATCGCTTAAACCTCATGGTCTAAGCGATTTCCTGTTCGGGGATTTTTTTCACCTTTTATTCAAAATCAACCGATTTTCCTGTACGGCCAGATTCTCTGACCGCATCCATCAGCTTTAGGACTCTTCTTGTTTCCTCTATCTTTACAAGGAATTCCTCTTCTCCATAATATGCTTTTCTGTAATTTTCAAAATACTGCTTATGGTTTGTTGTCACTACAGGAAGTTCTTCTGTCAGAATCTTTCCTTCCGGAGGTGGACCAAAAGATCTTGTCGGTCCTGCTGCTGTCATCGTACGTTTGTCTCCTACATTCTGAAGAAGCCCATTTGTACGAACAATCTTTCCTTCCGGATGAAAACCATCTATATAAGCACTCCCCTTATTGCCACCCATGAACCAATGTTTTTCGAACCATTTATCATACATCTTATCTGTTAAATAATAAGTTCCAAGTTCTACTTCTGCAGTCACATGATTATCGAACTTCATCAAAATTTTAAAATAATCATCCACCTCTACATTAATCACATTTCTTACATCTGCGAACACGCTCTTAATTTTCGCTCCTGGCATCATCCATAATATCTGATCCAGAAGGTGTACGCCCCAGTCATAGAGCATACCCCCGCCTTCGCTTACGAATACATGCCAGTCGTGCATATTTCCATTGAAACCGTACAGGCTGTTCTTGATTGTATATACGTCTCCAAGTAATCCGTCATCATAAACCTGTTTCATTGTCCGAAAATCCGGATCTAACCTTCTTTGATGATGTACAGTAAATTTCACATTACACTCTTTTGTTACACGTATCATATCATCAAGTTCTTCCAGGCTCATAGCTACTGGTTTTTCACAGATGATATCTTTGCCTGCTTTTGCTGCCTGTATAACCAGGTCATGATGCTGATTGTTATTGGCAGCTATCAGAACGACCTGAACTTCCGGATCATTCATTAGTTCTTCATTAGACGCATATCTCTTTAATCCTTCTTTTACATCTTTTAACTGCTCTGGATCACGATCTGCGATTCCTACAACTTTATAGCCTTCCAGTTCTGTCAGCATCTTTTCATGTTCATGTCCCATGAATCCATGACCGATAATTCCAATTCTTATATCTTCCATGTTGTGCCTCCTTAGATCACAAAGTTTCTTAAGTATTTTGCACTTAAGATAACTGCACGTTTCGCATCATCCAGATCTTTTTCAAATGCCTTATCTTCTACTTCGATACATGTATATCCGTCATATCCGATATCTGTAAGTGCAGATACATATTCTCCCCAGTCTACATCTCCCAGTCCTGGAAGTTTTGGCGACATATATTCCAATGGGGTTGCCATCACTCCTACATCTTTTAATTTATCCGGATACACCTTGATATCTTTGTAATGTACATGGAATATCTTATCTTTAAATTCATAGATTGGTTTGATATAGTCAATCTGCTGCCATACAAAATGTGATGGATCATAGTTAATTCCAAAATTAGGACTGTCAATAATCTCAAAAATCTTTCTCCAGTTTGCAGGAGTCGTCATCAGGTTCTGTCCTCCCGGCCATTCATCTTCTGTGAATAACATCGGGCAGTTTTCGATTGCAATCTTTACGTTCTTTTCTTCTGCATATTTTACGATCGGTGGCCATATTTCTTTTACCAGTTCCAGATTCTCAGATACGGTCTTTTTAGGATCTCTTCCTACAAATGTTGTGACCATATCGACATCCAGCAATGCTGATGCATCGATCAGTTTGTACAAATGGCTGATATAAGAATTTCTCTTTTCAATATCCGGATCCATAGTATTGGGATAATATGCAAGGGCTGATATCTCTACTCCTTTTTCCTTACACAGAGCCTTGATATAGTCTGCTTTTTCCTGATCAAGACTGGCCACATCAATGTGACTTACTCCCGCATATCTACGCTGCGCGCCACCTTTCGGCCAGCATGCAACTTCGAGGCACTCTAATCCATTTTCTGCCGCAAAATCTACAACTTCTTCAAATGACATTCCGTCACAAATTGCTGTTATTAATCCTAATTTCATAGCCCTACTCTCCTATCGCTCTTCTCAGTGCTTCCTGATGTCTGCGTACCTGTTCGATACTGTCTACCGGAAGTGCATCTCTTAATGACTCTCCGCCTTCGTACTCAGAACTTAAGTATCCGTCATATCCTGCTTTCTTATATGCTTCTACAACCGGGTTGATATCTACTGCTGTATCTGTATAATCTTCGTGCATATTGTAGAATTTTGCATGTGTATGTACAATGTACTCGATATTATCGATTAGATCCTGTGGATCACACCATGTGTAACAATATGATGTATTCATATACCAGTAGTCGCCTGCTCCTGCTCCTGCCTTTTCCAGAGCGGTTGTCATCTCATCTAGTCCGTTAGCTTTACGGTAGTTTAAGTTGGCTGTTCCGAGATCCAGTGCATATTTAATCTTTACAAATCCTTTTTCCATACGTTCTGCGTAAGCATCATCTACAATCTTGATACATTCTTCTTTGGCCCCCATTCTTCTTGCCTTATCTCTGATCACATCCGGGATGTTACGGCAGAAAATTCCCATATCCGGAACAAATCCAAAGTACTTGCTTCCTGTGCGGTCGATCATCTTCAGATATCCTTCTGCCCATTCTGAATTAAGTGAGAATGGAGAATGTACCTCTAATCCGATCTTTACATTCTTTTCTTCTGCATATTCCAGAGATCCTTCGATAACATCCATCGGTGTAGATGCAAGTGTTCTTAATGTTGTAAATCCAAGTAACGATGCAAGGTTGATGTCACGTTTCATCATGTTGATCTGCTCTCCAAGAGACAGTGTTCTGTTATCATAGATACGGTTTTCTAAGAATGCATCGTAACAGGTTGGTGTCAGGTTATATTTTTTCATCCATCCAAACCATTTCTCACGAAATTCTTCTGTCAGAATCGGATTCGGAAATTTGCGAATCATCTGCTCTGCCAGAAGCTCTACTCCTGTTGCTCCTGTCTTGGCTGTCTCTCTTAAACATCCTTCCAAATCCAGTTTCTTGTCATAATATTCATCCTGATAACTATATAAAGATACACTTCTTTTTACACTGTTTTTCATCTCATCTTACCTCCTGTTTATTCTTGAATCTATATTTCAAAATCTGTTTCGCATGCTGCTTCAATTTCAAACGGCATATATGATGGTGCGATTCTCTGGAATGCATCCATGTGATGTTTTCCAGGTTTTAATCCACCCGGCTGAAGTACGGTGATCGTTGCATAGTCACCAAATTCCCATCTGTAATCAGAGTCAACCAGTGTTCTTGTCTGCTCAAGGGTAAATGTCTCATCATTGACTGTAAAACGGATATCTTCTCTTTTTGCCTCTATACCATCTACGTTAACCTTGATATCACGTAGAATAGACGGAGTAAATCCTCTGTAATACTGAGCCTTAAACTGAAATTCATAACCAATGATTTCGCCATCTTTTTCTACATTTTTAAATCCATCTTTATTAAATACTTCTCTTCCTGCCATTATTCACACCGTTTCCTTTCTTCTTTTTCATTCCCCCGCAGGGACCTCTTTTGAACATCCCTGCGGCATTTTCTACAATTTTTAGAAATATACTTCTTTTCCTGTCTCTGCTGATTTGTATATTCCTTCCAGAATCTGTGTTACTACAAATGCCTGCTCTGGTTTTACCAATGGCTCTCTATCATAAAGGATTGCTTCCAGCCACTGTTTCTGCTCACGGATTCCTTCTGCGGATCCGCCGCCTTCGAAGAAGTCAACTACACCGGTAGGCGAGATTGTTTTTTCCATCAACTGATTATGCTCTACGGTATTGTAAATCAGCTCATCCTGTGCATAACTTCCTCCGTGGTGGATCTCAGCACCGGCTTTGGTTCCGCAAAGAGTAGTAGATGCTTCCATTGATTTTAAGATATTCAAAGCCCAAGATGCTTCCAGGTAAATGGTTGCCCCATTTTTCATCTTTACAAGTCCGAATGCTGAATCTTCTACTTCAAATGTCTTTGGATCCCATGGGCCGAATACATTGCCGTCCGGTCCGTCTTCCTGACGTCCGAGTTTATAGAATACCTGTCCGGATACAGATTCTGGTTCATAGTTGTTCATCATCCAGAGTGTGATATCCAGTGCATGTGTTCCGATGTCGATCAGTGGTCCGCCTCCCTGAAGTGCTTTGTTCGGGAATACGCCCCATGTAGGAACAGCTCTTCTTCTAAGGGCATGTGCCTTTGCGAAATAGATATCTCCTAATTCTCCTGCTTCGCATGATGCGTGAAGTGTCTGTGTATCGTCACGCAGACGGTTCTGATAACCGATTGTGAATTTCTTACCGGATTTCTTCCATGCATCAATCATCTTCTGTGCATCTTCTGTGTTGTGTGCCATTGGTTTCTCACACATAACGTGTTTTCCGGCTTCGAAGGCTGCTACTGTGATTGGACAATGTGCTACGTTAGGTGTGCACACATGTACAACATCCATATCCAGTGTCTTATCTGCAAGCATCTCTTTATAGTCGGTATATACCTTTGCTCCTTCTGCACCGTATTCTTTTGCTGCTTTTTCTGCTCTTTCCGGGATAATGTCACAAAATGCTACAACTTCATTTAACTCTGCATTGGCTTTTAATGATGGTAAATGTTTCTGATTTGCGATTCCACCACAGCCTACAATTCCAACTCTTACTTTTCTCATATCTTCCTACCTTCCTTTTCTTTTATTTTCTGTCTTAATTCTTACCAGTTTTATTCTTATTTTCCTGATTCTTATTCTTCTGCTTTTCTAACTGCTGATTTTTTCTTATTCTGCCTGTGCTTTCTGTGCTCTCTTTTCATTTCTCTCGTCTAATTCCTGACGAATCTTCTGCATCTTTTCTTCATTCAGATTGTAGAAGAATACTGGGATTGCACTGAGTACAAATACTACAACCGGGAATACATTTACAGAAATTGTAATACCGGACTGAATATGTGCTGTGATATTTTCTCCGCCTGTGTATCCGAACCATCCGATGACTGCTACTCCAACAGCTGATCCGATTGCACTTCCGATCTTGTTACCAAGTCCCAGTAATGAGAATGCAATACCATCCGGACGTACGCCTGTTTTTAAGTCCACTTCATCAAGCGCATCTACAAGCATTCCCGGAAGTGATGGCTCTTTTAAAGCACCGATTCCATAGATTGCTGTGCAGATAAACAGGTATACCAGATTCGTATTCGGTCCGATTACCATCATCAGAAGTCCAAGGCTCTGGATTCCAAGAGTTGCAAGTGTAACATTTCTCTTTCCAAACTTGTCAGTCAATATTGGTGCAAATGGTGTCAGGATAATTCCCATAAACATTGGAAGCATCATATATATAGAAGTAAGTGCTCCTGTGTTTGCAACATAGAGATAGAAGTATACTGCAATTGCAATTCTTCCCATGGCTCCCATAATGACCAGGCAGTCATATAAGATAACCATGATCATATTCTTACTTGTGAACAGGTATTTTAAGCTTTCTTTAATCGGTGGTTGATATTCTTTTTCTACCACTACAACTTCTTTACAGGTCTTTGCACAATACCAGAAAAGAAGTAATGCAATGACTGCAAACACAATTGCGGTGTACTGATATCCTGCATTTTTCTTGATTCCGTTAAAGTAATTTACCAGTGGTAAAGTTACAAGATTCAGGACAGTCATTCCGACCATCATACCCATAACCTGTGCGCCGTTCAGTCTGTTGATCTTATGTGGATCTCTTGTCATAACCGCCGGCATTCCCTGATAAGGAACATTGGTCATCGTATAACTCATTCCCAATCCGATGTATGTAACGTATGCATAGATTAGTTTTCCTCTGGAACTAAATCCCGGTACGGTAAATGTCAGGATTGTAAATGCTACCAGGAATATCGAACCAATTACAATGTATGGCCGGAATCTTCCCCATTTTGTATTGGTTCTCTGCATGATTGCTCCCATCATCGGATCATTACATCCATCCCAGATCTTTGCCACTAGGAAAAGTACTGCGATTGCTGATGGTGCAAGTCCAAACACATCCGTGTAGAAGATGGACAGATAAGTACTTACCATTGTCCATGAAAGCTGTGATGCAAAGTTCCCGATACCATACGCAAAATACTCTTTTTTCCCCACGTTATCTTGTTTTGCCATTGTTTTTCTCCTTTTTCATTTCTCTTTTTCATTTCTTTTGCTCGTTTCCATTTCTCCTCCGAAATCTCCGCGCTTCTTGATTTCATGTACACATTATAGCAATCGCTTTATTCTTATATCGTTCTATTTTTATTATATTTTATTATTTTTCATTCTTTTTTTAATCTATTATTGTTATCACCCGTTTTTTCTTATATAATTTAAGAAAAAATGCAGCGATACATTTTCTCTTATGAAGATGTCTTGTTGTTACTCTATCATGCAGAATTTTCAGTCCTGAAAATTCTTGCCAGCGAACAGTAATACCCTGTTTACCATATTTCTTTATAATTTTTATAATGATATGAAATATTTATGATACTTTGGAGGTGCCTGCTATGAATACTGATTCTATATCTGATACGACGATTCCCGTTACCTGTTCCTTTCGTCCATCTGCAACATTTCCACTCTACTGGAAAAAACTCATCAACCTCGGATACGCGGCTGATCTGATCAATCACGATATCGAATCCCAGCTTCAAAAAGTGCAGTCTTTATCGGCTTTTGAATATGGAAGAATCTGTGGAATCATAGATACTATTTCTATTTTCCATACTACAGATGATGTTCTTTATGATTTTACGGATACTTTATATCTTCTGGATATCCTTATCCGTCAGAATATCTTTCCATTCCTTGAACTTGGCAATAAGCAATTCATGATTCAGGAAAATATGATGTCTTATATCGCCTCCGGCCAGCTTATGAATTCGGATGAATACTTTAATAATCTGTTATCCGTACTGCCCTCTTTTCTCCACGCCTGTGTAAACCGATATGGAGAGGATACCGTGTCATCCTGGAGGTTTGAAGTCAGTTATCCTTATACGTTCTTCTCCGAACGTGAAGAATTCACCTTTCGGAAGTATCTTGTGTATTTTAAGAAAATTGCTTCTCTAATCCACCATATTCTTCCGTCCGCACAGATAGGCGGTCCCGGATTCAACGACTGGGATAATGATAACTCTGCTTCCGTAATCCGTTCTATGCTTCGGGCTTTCCGAACTAATCATGTAACTCCTGACTTTATTACCGCTTACAACTATTCCATGAAGCATGACGATATACAGAAGACCTATATCACAGAAGATCCGGAAACCTTCCAGAACCGTCTGTCCGTTTTCGCTTCCCTGATACACGAAACATATCCGCAGATGGATATCTGGATCACGGAATTTAATTCCAATATCTCATCCAGAACCTACATCAATGACATGAGTTACCAAGCCGCTTTCCTTGCAAAATCACTGACGGATATGTTGTCCTGTAACATCTCTGCAATGGGGTATTATCTACTTTCAGATCTACCACTCCGTTATGATGATACGTATGATTTTCTCTTTGGCGGATGGGGACTTTTCAGCGATACCGGGATTGCAAAACCGTCTTTTCATATCTACACAATGATGCAGACACTTGGACATTATCTTTTAAAAGCTGGAAAAGAATACATTATTACTGCAAATTCTACCGGAAGTTATCAGTTATTCTTCTTCCAGTATGATCATCTGCGTCCGGAAGTCCTAGATCGGAACATTGCAAAAGAAGAGCTCAAAAAACCAGAAGATATCTTTTTCTTACATCCAGACAGGCACTATCAGGTCCAGTTAAAGGATGTACCACCCGGCATTTACTTTATAAAAAAATTTACCGTCAGTATTTCTGACGGTAATCTATTTCACGAATGGGAAAAAGTGAAATATTTAAACTGGAACCGGCAGTATGAATACGATGATTTCGCATATCTGTCGGCGATGCGTCCTGAGATACAGGTAATCACTGTCCTTCCGGGAGAACCTGTCACCCTGTCTGTCACGACATCCAGCTTAAGCGCACACCTTTATCTTATTGAATGGCACAGCAAAGGAGAAAATGCATGAATTTAACAGCTACATTTCCAATTAAAGAAGCCCGTTCCATTTACCTGAACGATACGGTTAAATTTGATTCTGAGGATTATACTTTCTTATATACAGTCTCCGGAACGGTACATATCTCTGGTCTTACAGTCTCCTTCGACTGTCATCCGGGTGATATCTTTTTGCTACATCCAGACCAGTCCTGCCAGGCAGGCTGTTCCGATGGGCAGATGATCCTGCTTACTATCCGCAGGATTTTTGTCCATGAAGCGCTTGGGATTTTCAGAACTTCGGACTGTAACTCTGTCCTGAACCAGCAGGATTCCTTTCTCAGAATAAAACAGCTGGTTCTTGATCTCTATGCAGACTGTTCCCAGGACTCTGATACAGACACACTATCCATATATTCGGAGCTTCTTGCCCTGCTTCATGAGCTTTCTTCCTTCCATACCGGTGTGGTTCTGAAAGATACGAAGTCTACGCAGAACCATAAACTTACGGATCTGGCGCAGCAGCGTATCACTTCTATCATCGGTTATATTGAAGGACACTATACAGAACACCTGACACTGGCACAGCTTTCTGAGACGTTATATCTTACGCCGCAGTATCTGTCCGCCTTTTTTTCCAGACATTTTGATATGACATTTCATCAGTATCTGACACAGGTAAGACTGAAGTATGTTCAGGATGCCCTCAGATACACTGATTCTCCACTTGCAGAAATTGCCGTGAACAGTGGATTTTCCAATGCCAATATCCTGTATAAAAACTTTTGCAAAGCGTACGGGATTTCCCCTTCTGCCTATAGGAAGAGTTTGACAGAAAATCCGTTACCCCAGAAGACAAATGCCTTATCTTCCGACATCATCTGGCATGATCCCCATGTGACAGCTGCCTATCCACAGCAGTACACGTTCTCCGCACATGGAACAGACACCGTGTTCCACCATCACTATAAGATGATCAATATAGGTTCGGCCTCTAACCTTCTGTCGGAAAAATATCGGTGTCTTTTTCTTTCGGCCTGTAAGACTCTTCATTTTCAGTATGTCCGGTTACAGGAAGTGGTAAGTAATGCATTCATCCCCAAAATTATGCCTCACTATCAATATTCTTATCAGAAATGCGACCGTATATTTACCTTTTTGTATGACCAGAATCTGTGCCCTGTAATCGAACTGTCCCGTCTGCCTCTTGATTATAGTTATACGGCCATTAAAAACAAGGAATTGTATTCCGTGTCCCATGGCAGTCGTTTTCTTCATCTTTTAGAAGATTTCATCATCCACTGCATTAATAAATGGCCGATGGACTGGCTGAGTCAGTGGAAGTTCGAATTCTGGCTTTCTCCGCATATATCTGTGGAAAAATACTGTGAAGAGGTCCGGCTTGCCTCACAGATCATTCATTCTTACATCCCACAGGCACAGATCGGAGGTCCCGGATATTCTGAATCCATACATCAGATATCCCCTGAACAGCTGCTTGCTGTCTTAAAAGAACAGAATATCTCACTTGAATTCTTTTCTTTAAACCTTAATCTGTTCTGCCAGAAGAACGGACAGCTACAATTTACTGCTGATTCTTCCCACTACAGGAACTTATGTATACAGATCAATGATCTTTTGAATAAACATATGAACGGAATTCCTCTGTATATCACGGAATGGACCTCTGCCAATATCCCACTTCCACTTTCGCAGAGTTGCTTTCAGTCTGCCTTTATTGCCAAAAGCGTCCTGGAACTTTCTTCTCTGTGTGAATTATCCGGCTACTGGCTGCTCTGTAATGTCAGATCCCCGTTATTCAAAATAACCCGGCAGTCCATTCAAAATAACTGGGGTTCTGGTATGATTGGAAAGGATGATCTAATCTATCCTTCTTATTATGCCTTTGAGTTCTTACACAGATTAGGTGATAAAATTATTGCACAGGGACATAACTATGCTGCATTCCAGTTAAGTCCGCACCACTTCCAGATTCTGGCATTTCACTATGCACACCTTGCCCCGGACGCCATCTACCGAATGTCGGAATATAATTTCAGCAATGTATATGATCTGTTTATCCCTCTTCCGTTGATAGACATTTCCTTTCATCTGACTGATCTTCCTCCCGGCATGTATCAGGTCAGCCGTACAACACTTGGCCGGAAACATGGAAGCATTCTTGATCTGACGATCAATGAGTATAAAGAAAGTAATCTCTCCGCTTCCGCTTTTTATGAAGCCGGACATTTTGCTTATACCAGTGAAAATCAGTACCGTGTAAGATCTTGTATTCCATTCGAAGAGCGCCTGTTTGTCCGCATCGAAGATACCATTTCCCTGACAGCACAGCTGTCTGCGCATACAGTCATTTTGTGGGATATTACGAAACAACTGTAATACAAAAAATACCAGATAGAACTGTCATTTTTTACTGTTCTATCTGGCGTTTTTTTTATTATCTTCCATTCGAAGTTTCTTCTGAACACGTAGCAGCCGCCCCTGCACCTACAGGACTTACCATCGAAAACTCCTTACGGATACTTTGGCAGTTGACAGCTCTTTGCGAACTCATGACGGTTCGCTCTACATCCGCTCAACCTTCCCAAGCTCCACCATCACAGGCGTAAGACCTGCAATATTCCAGCCCTCAAAGCTAATCATACATATTGCACGGAATAATAATTTCATCGTCTCAGATTCTTCTATCTGATCTGCATGATATAATTTTGCCGCCACCTGATAAACCACCATAAGGATTGTATTCTTAAATGCCCCAATCTCTTCAGACTCTTTCCACAGATTCTCCATATCATAGTCATCTGTATTGCCGCATGGTGCTGCACAGGTCACGCATCCCGGTGAGACTGTATACTTTTCGTTTCTTACTTTCTCCAGCATATCACTCATATCAAAGATACTTGCCGACCAGTCCCCGGCTATCGTCAGTGCTTCTAAGAATACCCGGTTGGTGTTCTCTGTCTTTTCGTTATTCTCACAGGTTCTCGCAAGTCCGATGACTGCACCTGTAAGTTTTTGTCTGATTTCTTCTGTCATGATTTACCTCTCCTTCTTAGACGGAATTACAAAGATAAATATCATCGAACTCACAAACAACAAAAACGGATAAAACAGCTTCGGCATAATCTGAAAAGCCGAAAGATTATATCCCAGCTCACTCGCCGCTGATATCGCTACCAGCATCTGTGCTCCATAAGGAATGATTCCCTGGAAGATACAGGAAAATGTATCGAGGATTGAAGCTGCCTTTCTCGGTGTGATTCCGTATTCTTTTGCCATATCCTTTGCAATCGGATTTGCCATAACGATTGCTACGGTATTATTCGCGGTTGCGATATCCATCGTTCCGACCAGAAGTCCCATACCAAGCTGACCGCCTTTTTTTCCTTTGAATACCTTATGGATTCCTGCAAGTAATGCATCAAACCCGCCATACTCACGGATCAGTGCGCACATAGCCGCTACCAGGATTGCTACCATACTCGTCTCGAACATTCCCGAAGCTCCGGATCCCATATTCGCCAGCAGATCTGTCGCTGCGATGTGTCCGCCCGCAAGCATAATAGCCGAACCAGACACAATTCCAATCAAAAGTACCACAAATACATTCACTCCAATGATTCCACCGATCAGAACCAGCACATATGGAATAATCTGCACTAAGTTGTAAGACTTACTTACACGTCCTGCGATATCCGTCTGAAATGAAAGAACCAGGATCAACACCAGCGTTCCAACCGCCGCCGGAAGTGCAATACCGAAGTTCTCACGGAATTTGTCCTTCATCTGGCATCCCTGCCCGTTACATGCCGCAATTGTTGTATCCGAAATAAAAGAAAGGTTATCTCCAAACATCGATCCTCCCATGACCGAACCAATGCAAAGTGCCATGTCAAATCCAGACGCCTTAGACACAGCCACCGCAATCGGCGTAATCAATGTGATCGTTCCAACCGAAGTTCCCATAGCCACAGACACAAAACATGCTACAACGAATAATACCGCCACCGAAAATTTTGCTGGAATCAGCGACAACATAAAATAAGCCACACTCTCCGCACTGCTTCTTCCAACCACACCGACAAACGATCCGGCTGTCAGAAAGATCAGAAGCATCGTAATAATATTCTTATCCGCAAGTCCCTGCGCCATAATTCCAAGCTTCTCATCAAAACTCACCTTCCGGTTCTGAAGACACGCCACCAGAATCGCCGCAAGAAATGCGATAATAATCGGGACATTGTAGAACCCCATCGGAATCTTCATCACATATTCGAATAAAATTCCAAGCCCCAGATAAATACACAAAAACACACTAATTGGCAGTAGTGCAACTGCATTTCCTTTTTTCATTCTTTCTTTATCCTCTCATTCTTTTCACACCAGATATCCATAAACATATCCGGTTCTACTTCCAACTATTTTAACTCAAGATCATATTTCCCAGTATTTCTGCGTGTATCAGAAAAACAATTTCTTGATTTTCTCTCTTCTTTTAACCAATACCTCCAAGAATAATACCAAGAATTAATACTATAAAACATACTGGAACATAGAAATATTTACACACCGTATAATACCATGATACATACGGTTCTTCTCTTCCTTTATTGACCTGTTTTTCCACGAAGGCCTTACCACATACCCAGAAGAACATGATACCCGCAAGTCCCGCTCCCAGCGGACAGATGTAGATAGATAAAAGATCCATCCAGTCAGATACAATGCCCTGGATCAGAAGCGATACGATCACACCTGCGACTCCCGTCAATGCACATGCCGGCACTCTTCCAAGCTTTAACCTCTCCTGCACGGTTGCAATCGGAGCTTCATACAAATTGATCAGTGAAGTCATACCCGCAAGCAATACCGCTACAAAGAAGATGATTGCGATCAGCCATCCTCCCGGCATTCCCTTGATCAGATTCGGAAGAAAGATAAAGAGGAGCCCCGGTCCTCCCTGATTCAGCTGTGCTCCTGTTGTCGCCATCGCCGGAATGATTACCAATGCTGCTAACATTGCTGCTATCGTATCAAAAAATGCAACTCTTCCCGCAGATGCCGGAATATCTTCTTCATCAGACAGGTAAGAGCCATAGATCAGCGTTCCATTCCCCGCTACCGACAGCGAGAAGAACGCCTGGCCAAGTGCGAAAATCCATGTCGTCGGATCTGCAAAAGCCTTCGGATCTACTCTGAAAATGTAACGGTATCCTTCGCTCGCTCCAGGCTGAAATCCCACATAGATTCCAAGGATTACAAACAGCACGAAGAATATCGGCATCATGATCTTATTAGCTTTTTCAATTCCACTGCCGACTCCAAGCATCAAGATCAGCATACAGGCCACAAGTGCAATTACCTGCCATATATTATTGCCAAACGCTGATGCCATCTTACCAAACGCAGCTCCAAATTCATCTACATTTTCCGGACGGAGCGTTGCCCCGGTAAATGTACCAACCGCATATCGTAAGATCCATCCCATCACGACCGTGTAACCGATCGCCATGGCAAGTGAACCAAATACCGGTATCATTCCCAGTGCCACCCCGGCTTTTCTCTTTCCTTTTTTCTCACAGGCAATTCCAAATGCATCGATCGGTCCGGACTTCGCTGCACGTCCAAAGCTCATCTCACCGATCACACCAGTAGATCCGATCAATATTACAAATATAAAATACGGAATCAGAAATGATCCTCCTCCATACAGCGACACTCTGGTCGGAAACATCCAGATATTTCCCATACCGACCGCAGAGCCGATACAGGCACAGATGAATCCCCATCTGCTGTTAAATGATTCTCTTTTATTCATAATTTTTCCTCTCTGCCACGGGGACGGTTCTTTCTGGCTTTTTTACTGTCCCTTCCGGCTCAAACATTCCATACACATGGTTTCTCTATTTTACCATGATAAGCAGTGAGCGTCAAAAAAATAAGGCAGGATCACCTGCCTTATTTTCCATAATCTATATCTTAAATGGCATCCAGCGCATTAGAAATATCCGCGATCAGATCTTCCTTATCTTCCAGTCCCAGACTGATACGGATCAGCTCTGCCGGTACTCCGGCCTCCTTTAACTGCTCATCTGTCATCTGTCTGTGTGTAGATGTTGCCGGATTCAGGCAGCATGTTCTTGCATCTGCCACATGCGTCTCGATTGCTCCAAGTTTTAAAGTCTTCATGAAAGTAGATGCTGCTTCTCTTCCACCTTTTAATCCAAAGGATACAACACCGCATCCACCATTTGGAAGGTATTTCTGCGCTCTTTCATAATATTTATCAGACGGAAGTCCGGAATAGTTCACATATGCTACCTTTGGGTGTGCTTCCAGGAATTCTGCAACTGCCTGACCATTCTCTACATGTTTTGGCATACGTACGTGCAGGGACTCCAGACCAAGGTTTAAGATGAATGCATTCTGCGGTGACTGCATAGATCCAAAATCACGCATCAGCTGAGCGGTACACTTTGTAATGAATGCACCTTCTTTTCCGAATTTCTCAGCATAAGTAATTCCGTGATAGCTCTCATCTGGTGTACAAAGTCCCGGATACTTGTCTGCATGTGCCATCCAGTCAAACTTTCCACTGTCTACAATTGCCCCGCCAAGTGCTGCTCCATGACCATCCATATACTTTGTCGTAGAATGTGTCACAATATCTGCTCCCCACTCAAACGGTCTGCAGTTAACCGGTGTCGGGAATGTATTATCTACGATCAGCGGTACGCCGTGTGCATGTGCCACTTTGGCAAACAATTCAATATCCAGTACTGTAAGCGCCGGATTGGCAATTGTCTCTCCAAACATTACCTTCGTGTTCGGCTTGAATGCTTCATTTAACTCTTCTTCTGTTGCATCCGGTGATACAAATGTTACATCGATTCCCATCTTTCTCATCGTCACATCGATCAGGTTAAATGTTCCTCCGTAAATAGATGAAGATGCCACGATATGATCTCCACATTCACAGATATTAAATAACGCAAAAAAGTTCGCTGCCTGACCGGATGAAGTCAGCATAGCTGCTGTTCCACCCTCCATCTCTGCAATCTTGGCTGCTACTGTATCATTTGTTGGATTCTGCAGTCTGGAATAAAAATATCCGGACGCTTCCAGGTCGAATAATTTTCCCATGTCTTCGCTGGTTGCATATTTGAATGTTGTTGACTGTACGATTGGAACCTGTCTCGGCTCGCCATTTCCCGGAGTGTAACCTCCCTGTACGCATTTTGTTCCCATCTTGTATTCGCTCATAATTTTTCCTCCTTGATGCGTGCTTTTTTCATGCATTTCAAAAACATACCTTTTTAGTATACTTTAGCACTGTGAGGATTATTTTTCAAGACAGATCATTAGTTTTCTCGTAAAATATATTTAAATATCTTTTATTTTATGGTATACTCACAATGTTGCCGCCCTCTATATTGGCATAGAAAAACCGAAGGTATTCCGGACCTTCGGTTTTTTGTTACCAATGAAAGATAACATCATATCATTTTGCCTATTGGCATTATAGCATATGTTATTTGGTAATACAATATGTATTTATTTAATTATATATAACAAATACTTGCTAATTTATCGTCTTCTCAAACTTATCATCCTCTGGCGCTGTATCTTGACCGAACCATTTTTTACTAAGTTTCGTAAGTGTTCCATCTGCTTTCAATTCTTTCAGCGCATCATCCAGTTTCTCTCTAAGCTCTTCCTGGTCTTTTGGAAGTACATAATAAGCATACAGATTATCTGCGATCAGTTTTGCTTCATCCTCTGGAATCTCATTTGCCTGGATATCAAGGTTATATTCATCCTGATATGCCTTGTACATTGCCACATCAATGATCGAGAAATCCAATTCTCCCGACTCTACCTTCTTAAGTCCTATAATCGTATCACTGTCAGTATAATTCAAATCAATTGCCTGATCCGGATTCTTCTCATTCCACGCCTCGATTGCTGTTGTAATACTTACGCCAGCTCCTCCCTGTGTCTTCTTTCCTGCAGCTTCTTCAAATGATGTAATCGGGGTAGTTCCTTTTTTCGTTACAAATACATATCCAATCTTATCATATGGATAAGAATATAAGTATGATTTACCTCTTTCTTCATTATAAGAGAAGTTATTCACTCCTATCTGGTATTTTCCACTGTTCAGTCCTGTAAACACTGAACCGAAATCGGTCGTCTCAATCTTAAGCTTATAACCGTCAATCTTATCAAAAGCTGCCTTCAGCACTTCAATATCATATCCTGTTATATCATTGTTATCATCTACAAATACATAAGGCTTTGGATTTCCTCCTGTTGCTGCTGTAATAGTCACTTCTTTTTTTGATTTATCATCTGCCTTCTCTGCAGACACCTTTTTCCCGCATCCTGTTGCTGACACTCCGATTACTGCTGCTAATGCGATTGCGATAATTCCATTCCATCTTTTCATATCTATATTTTCCTTTCTTGCTTATATATCCATATATTTTCATATGAGGCGGTTTCTACCTTCTTCTGTCATATATTCCTTTATAATCCGGTCTCTGCCTTCTTTTATCTTCTTCCTTTTATTCATGGATCAAAAATTTCTGTCCCGGTGTCTTACTTAACTTTCTACGGTTCTGTGGTTCGGACCATTTCTTTTCAAAGTCCGCCTCATTCCAGAATCTCTCGTTATACGGTATAAATGCACCTTTTGCAGGCTCTTCCACTCCATAATCTCTTGCCAGATCAGCCAGATAAGTATTATGTTTGAAAGCTGGTATTTCATACAGGTCTCTGCTATATTCCCACAGGTTTTTATATCCACGAAGTCCCTTCTCCACAGGTCCTAAGAACCGGTAATAGCAAGTCTCCAGTCTTACAAGCGTTACAAAAAGCCGGATATCACTGTCTGTCACATAATCACCGAACAGGAATCTCTGTCCTTCCAGACGTTCCTCCAGATAATCCAGTCCACTAAAGAAATCAGCAGCGGCTTCATCATAAGCTTCAACCGATCTTGCGAACATCATCCGGTAAGTACCGTTATTGATATTCGGAAACAGCCATTCATTCAGTCTGTCAATTTCATCTCTCAATTCTTCCGGATACAGATCCGGTGCTCCTTCTTTCTGGAATTCTTTGAAATTCACTTCAAAATAATTCGTCAGATGATGATAATCATTATTCACTACTTTCTTTGTCTTCAGATCTACCAGTGATGGAACCGTTGCCCTTCCGGTAAATCCTGGTAATGCATTCTCATAGAACTCATATAAAAATGTTACTCCTGTCTCTGGATCCGGACCATCTACTGCTGTTGGAAGTTTCCATGCATTTGTTTTTCCGTTAAATTCACTGTCCACAATATCTGCTTCAATCGCATCCTCCAGTCCGAGAAGCTCTCTTACAATCGAAGCCCTGTTAGACCAGTGGCATCCTTTCGCCCAGTAAAGTTTGTATCTTCCTGCTTCTGCTTTTAATTCTCCTTCTTTCTCTCCAAACGGAGTCGTAAACAGATTTCCCTGACGGATAAATCTTCCTCTTTCGTCAATCTCGCTTTTTACATTTGCTTTATATTCACTCATCTTTTATCGCCCTTTCTGGATTGTATTGGTTCTTATTTTTCTCTACTTTCCGTATATTCCCTGATTTCGGGTAAAAAAATAACAGCTACTGTATTCAACAGCACCTGTTCACTCGTCATAGTTCTTTCCTGGTGATCAATCTCAGATCTGAGCGTCTCTATCTCTTCTCTCAGGAGTATCTGTTGCATACGAAAAATAAGCTCTATTCTTTTTATCAGACATACAGCAACAACAACACATCATCATCATATTTTTGTCCTTTCCTGTTATTGTTAAATTTCTCATATCAATTCCTCCTTTTCTTATCTTTCTAGTATGTTTACTAGGTTTTATGGGTCTGATTATATTCCAAGTTATTCAGTATGTCAAGTGGGTTTTTGTGATTATTTAGTAAAAACTCTTCTAAAAAACCCCGCACTAACCATAATGCGAGGTTTCTTCATCTACAGATTTATCGATAACCGATCTATACACGCTCTATGCCTGTTCAAACACCTTAAGCTCTTTCTCCTTCTCATCCAGATACTTTTTCCAGGCCTCTGAATCAATAAATGGATTCTCCCACGGATGCTCCAGCATATATCTTCTTTTATTCAACAAATCTACATTTGCCGTATGATTTCCCATAAAGATATCCACTTTCTGATCCCTTACGCTTGCAAGAGACTGATGATATTCTTTTCTTGCCTCGAATGCTGCATCCCCAATCTCTTTCAGATAATCTGTCTGCAAGGTATTGAATCCGAAACCACCATAATATCCCACACGTTTCTTCTCATTTCTATCTGTCACATCAAAGAAACATGCGATGCAGCCCTTGGTATGTCCCGGAACCAGATGAAACTCTATCTCTGTATTTCCAAATGTCAGAACATCTCCTTCTTTGATGGCTACATCTACATCAAACAACTCGTCCATACAGTTTCCACTCTCCTGAATCAGCGCAAGTTCCGGATTCTTATGGAACATCTTCACGTCCGGTTCTCCCATATAGATCTTTGTTCCAAACATCCGCTTAAAGAAGTTCACCGCTCCGAAATGATCCGCATGTCCATGAGACAGGATGATCCATTTTACATCAGCCGGATTGAATCCCATCTCCCAGATGGACTGAACCAGCATTGCAGTGGCTCCGCAGTTACCCGCATCAAACATAAGGAGACCTTCCCCTGTATCTACAATATGTACACATACCCAGCTATCCCCTACATAATAGAGATTCCCGTAGATCTGAAATGGTTTTACATATCTTTCTTCCTGATTCATCCAGAACTTTCCGGTTCTTTTTTCTGATATTGTTTTCTTCTTTTTTAAGTATTCCTGGTAATCTGATTTTATAGACATATTTTCCCGCCTTTCCATCAATACATCTCAAATCTCATTGTTCGATAAATTTATGTATTATTTTTTCATATATATAATACTTGTTTTCTATAAAATTATAATTTTTTTAGAAAAAGCTGTAAAATCGTGGGGTATTTTACAGCTTTCTATCATCAGATACTCTGAAAGGACTTATAATAATATTCCTTACAGATAATGCGGCAGATATAACGCACGACAGGAAGTATAAGAATTCTTATACTTCCGGGTCGTGGTGCAAAGATCCATTCATGGAAACAAACTTAATTTATACAGATCCTTACACATATATAATTAGATTAGAAGAGGAATGCCAGTGAGCTGGCAGTAACTACCACGATTAATATGATTAATAATGGTCCGCCGATCTTAACGAAATCAGAGAATTTATATCCTGCCGGTAAGATCTGCATATTAACAGCTGTTCCGTAAGAAGTTGCAATTGCAAGGTTAGAACAAGCTGCGATTACGATAACCCATGGAATTGGGCTGATACCAAGTGATAATGCCATTGCAATACAGATTGGGCTTAACATTGCTGCTGTTGCATTATTTGACATGAAGTTGGTAAGTACACTTGTAAGTACTGCGATTACGATTGTCAGAACTACTACGGATGCATTCTTTCCACCGAACAGATTCAATACTGCATTAGCGATAAGCGCTCCACCACCGGATACATCAAGACCTGTTCCAAGTCCGCCGATACCACCGATTGTGATAAGTACATCCCATGGAAGTTCTTCGTATGCTTTCTTTACCGGAAGGCATTTTGTTCCAAGTACGATAACTGCTCCGAGCATTCCGATTACACCGATGTTAAAGTGATTCTTGAATGGCTCAAATCCACTTACTACGAAGAGGAAGATGCAAAGGATCATTGTAAATGCTGCGATATTACCTTTTTTCTTTGTCACTGCATCATCTTCATTTTTCTCCTCCACTACAGGAGCATCTGCATACATATTTCCAACGTTAAAATCAGGACTTTCTGGTTTTAATACTTTTTTCAGTAATGTATATCCGATTGTTCCCCAGAAGATAACCTGTACGATAGCTGCCGGAAGCATAATCTTTGTCATATCAAACATTCCAAGACCATCTTCGTATCCTTTGTATCCCTGAAGCACTGCATTAGCTGCAAGCTGTGATGTAGAACCTACCAGTGTACAAGCTCCTCCAATGATGGCTGCTGTACCTGCCGGGAAGATTACCATCTTAGATCGGATACGTCCGTTAGATCCTGCTGCTACAACAGCGATCAGTGGCATCCAGATAGCAACGGTTCCGTTGTTACTCATGAATGCAGACATCAGACAGCATACTGCACTGACTGTGACAATAAATCTTCTCTCTGTTTTAGCCAGAAATGAATTGCCGATTCTGTCGCCGATTCTCTGTGCAACTCCGGTTTCAAAAAGGGCCGCACTTACGATACACATACCTACTACCATTGCCCATCCCGGTGCACTGAATCCGGCATACACTGCCGAAAGATCCATCTCCGGAATGAAGATTCCCATTGCTACGGAACTTCCCATTGCCACAACGCTCATTGGCAATTTGTTCCACATAAATAATACAATTGTAATTGCCGCAATTATAATTGCAATAACACTCGAACTCATAATTTTCTCTCCGTTTCCCCACGTTTTTTATCTGTCGTTATACTTCAGCCCATTCTGCATCTTTCCATTTTTCATGATCATATACAGATTTATCTGCTACGAATGGCCATTTCTTTCCTTCTGCCACTGCCAGGCATCCTTTTACACACATCTGCGCCATCTTAATAACTGCTTCTCTTGTCTGTGCTGCAGAGTGTGGACTTACGATCAGGTTCGGGCAGTTCAGAAGTGGATCATCTGTTTTTGGAGGTTCGTTACAGAATACATCTGTTCCTGCACCTGCGATCTCACCTGCTTTTAATGCCTCTACCAAGTCAGCTTCATTGATGATTCCTCCACGGCTACAGTTGATGATAAGAGCTGTTTTCTTCATTTCTGCAAGCTGTTTCTTCCCGATCATATTTCTTGTCTCATCTGTTAATGGTACGTGGATAGATACCACATCACTTGCTTTTAACAGATCCTCATAGTTTTCATAGTATACAGCTCCGTATCCTTCTACCTGCTCTTTGGAAAGGAATGGATCATAAGCCGCAACTTTCATTCCACATCCTTCGCAGATCTTTGCCGTCTCACGTCCGATTGCTCCAAGTCCGAGGATACCAACTGTTTTTCCCTCCAGTTCAAATGCTTTTTTTGCCCCGCGGATTTCCCAGTTACCTTTGCACATTTCCTGCTGTGCTTCTACAAGATTCTTAGACAGTGCGAACATCATTGCTACTGCATGTTCTGCCACACTTCTGTTATTGGCTCCCGGTGTGATAACTACCGGAATTCCATGTGCGGTTGCTGTCTTTACATCAACCGAATCATAGCCTACACCTGTACGTCCGATTACTTTCAGATTCGGGCTGTTCTCAATTGCATGTCCGTCACATTTTGCAATTCTTACGATCAGTGCATCCGCATCCTGCATTTCAGCCAGATAATTGTTCGGATCCTGATTGTCTGCTACATAGATATCAGCAACTCCATCCAGCATCTGGAGACCTTCCGGGCATACTGCCTGCGTCATTACAAATTTCATGTTCTTTTCCTCCATCTTATGTCAAATCCATCGTAATTAATTCATGCCTTTTGCTTTGTTTTCTTCCAGTACTTTTGCTAATGCTTCTACACCTTCATCACACAGATAGTTGAATGGTCTGCGGCAGTCTCCGACTGGATATCCAAGCATCTTGACAGCTTTTTTCACTACTGTGTTTGGATTGCCGTATTTGAATACTGCACGGAAGCTTGCGATGGATTCCTGAGCAGCTTCTGCTTCTTCGATCTTTCCTTCTTTGAAGAGGTTATAGATAGAAGATAACACATGTGGATATACGTTAGAGCATCCTGCGATTCCGCCAAATCCGCCTTCCTTCAATGATGGAAGGATCAGAGAATCATTTCCTGATAATACATAAAAGTCTTTCTCAAGATCCTGTGTCTGATGAATATAAGCTTTTAAATTCTCCCAGTCTCCGCTTGAATCCTTTGCTCCGACGATGATATCAACATCTTTTGCAAGTTTTGCAACTGTTTCCGGAAGGAGTTTGTTACCTGTACGTGCTGGAATATTATAAAGCACGATAGGAGTATCTACATGTTTTGCAACTTCTACGTAATGATCATATAACTCTTTTTGAGATGCAACTGCAAAGCTAGGTGTAATAATCGACAAAACATCTGCTCCAAGTTCTTCTGCTTTTTTACTCATGCGGATTGTGTCTGCAGTTGAGATGCATCCGGATCCTGCATATACCGGAACTCTGCCTTTCACCTGATCTATTGTTGCTTCCAGTACTTCTACTTTCTCAGCTTCACTTAAGATATATCCTTCACCATTTGTTCCGAATGGGAAGATTCCGTGTACCCCACCATCGATCAGACGCTCAATCTGATTACGAAGTTCTTCTGTATTGACACTTTCATCTTCTTTCATAGGTGTTAAAATTGGTGTAATAATTCCTTTCAGTTCTACTTTTTTCATGATAAGTTCTCCTTCCAATGTTTTCATTTATTATGCTTTTTTAATTACTTTTTCAGCAATCCGGCATAAGATATCTTCTGTTCCGAATCCTCCGGATTTTGAAATTACCTGTACGCTTCTACCCCCGCTTACGATACTTGAGACAACCACTCCCTGTTCAATCTCACACAATGGTTCAATCTGTGTACAGCCAATCTTTTTCATATATCCCATCAAGGTATCTCCTCCTGTCATCAGGATTGTGACATCTGTCTTCTGGCTGACAATCTCGTCTACGATACATCCATGAGAATCTGATATTCTGAATCTTACTGATTCCTTTGGAATCTGGTGTAGTTTTAAGAACTCTTCCTTTGTATCATCCTGATCAAAGGTATCAACAATTACTTTTTTCTTTTCCCTGCAAAGTGCCACTACCGATTCCATAAAGTGTTTTCCTGCAGCTGTTTTATAATACTCTGGTATCAGCTTTTGCTCCATCGTCAGATGGATTCTTTCAAAGCCTCCATTCTTCTGTGCATATTCAACCTGTTTTTCTGTAATCTTATTCAGGCTTCCACATGCAACATACATACCCTGTGTCTGTTTGAACTTCTGTTCCTTGTTTCTTTTTAACTTAAGCTTTTCAACCAGCCGGTCCGCAAGCCCTGCACATCCTGCAACTAATTTCAGATATTTCTTATCCAGAAGTTCATCCAGCCTTCTGTCTATATCCTCTGTGGTAACGGTGTCACACACGATGATACGAGACTCTTTTTCCTTAAGTTCCGGAACAGATTCGTTACTCTGTATGCTTACAACATCTATCGTACTCTGTTCATTTATGATATCTGGTATGTATGATTTTTTCACCGGTTCAAACGGATCATTTCCAAATACACTGTTTTCTAACAATTCACCATCAATATAGTGCATCCCGTTCTTTGTAATTCTATGAATCTCCGGATATCCAGGAATGAAAAATACATTTCCTTCTTCTGCCGCATCTGCAACTGCTTTAAGCTCTGCTCCGATATTTCCACGAAGTGCGGAATCTGTCTTTTTGAAAATGATTCCGATTCCTTTTGAAATTGCCCATCGTGCAATACTTTGAACCTCCAGATACGCTTCTTCTTTAGACAATGGTCTTGATTCACTGTCTATTACAAGAACTTCTGTGTCTGTTTCGATCTCATTATCCTCTATCCTGGTTTTGGTAAAAATTTGTGTACTGATTCCCCGTTTTTTAAACTGGATTCCAGTATCCAACGCACCGGTAAAATCGTCTGCAATAATCAACAGTTTTACCACGTCTTTACCTCCTGCTACTCCTTGTTCTCCGCAAGACGGATTGCATAATCTATGGAATTTACAAGACTGATCTGATTACACTCACCTGTCCCTGCAAGATCAAATCCTGTCCCATGATCTACGGATACTCTGATGATCGGAATTCCTAATGTTACATTAATTCCTGATACTGCATCCCATTTTTTCAGTTCTTTATTATATTTAAATCCTTCTACCTTCAGAGGAATATGCCCCTGATCATGATACATCGCAACCACTATATCATACCATCCCCCAATTGCTTTTGAGAAAATGGAATCCGGTGGTGTCGGTTTCTTTTCCGGGATATTAATTCCTTCTGCAAGTGCTTCATCGATTGCAGGCTGGATTTCTTCTATCTCTTCCACACCAAACATTCCGTTTTCTCCACAGTGTGGATTTAATCCCGCCACTCCGATCTTCGGTTCTTTGATTCCGATTGCTTTACATGCATTGTTGGCAATTCTGATACATTCAAGGACTCTTTCTTTTTTCACTCTGTCACATGCCTGTCTAAGTGATACATGCGTCGATACATGTACAACTCTCAGGTCATCGTGTGCCAGCATCATGGTATATTTATTCGTGTGTGTGTAGTCTGCATAGATCTCTGTATGTCCGGAATAATGATGTCCTGCCATGTTGATTGCTTCTTTACATATGGCATTGGTTACCGTTGCATCGATTTCATGTTTCATTGCAAGATCAATAACTTTTACAACATACTGGAAAGCCGCTTCTCCACACATCTTAGATACTTTACCGTACATATGCTTTTCCATATCTACCAGCTTCATATCATATACATCAATTGTTCCGAATTCGAACAATGCATCTTTTACATCCTGTACTGCGTGAATCTTGATCTCCTTTTCTTTTCCAAGGATCTTTACTGCCTTTTCCATACAGTTTGCATCACCGATAATAATCGGTCTGCATCTGTCATACACGGATGGATCAGCAAGTGCTTTTACAGATATTTCGGATCCGTTTCCGGCAGGATCACCCATTGTAATTCCTATGATTGGTTTCTTTGCCATTGTCCTCTTCCTTTCATTACTGTCTGATTATTTTAATACTTTCAGATAGATCTCACGGATATCGTCCAGTGATAATTCTTTCATATTGTTAACAAGAAGTCTCTTCTGATCACTTCCTGCCTGTACCAGGAAGTCAAGATCTTCCATCTTTACCCCAAACTCATTTAAGTCTGTCGGAATATTTGTTACTTTTACGATGTCCGCAATCTGTTCAATCATGTAATCCGCTTTTTCATCTACGCTCTTTGTTGCAAGTTCCGGGAACACTCCGTCACATAATTCTGCAAGTCTTTCTTTACATGCATCTTTATTGAATTCCATTACATGGGCAAATAAAATTGCATTTGATACACCATGTGCAATGTGATACTTACCACCTAATGGATAAGACAATGCATGTACTGCTGTTGTTCCGCTTCCTGTGATTGCCACACCACCGTAAAATGCTCCAAGCATCATATTACTCTTTGCTTCCATGTTATCTGCATCGTTGTAAGCTTTTCTGATGTTGTGGAAGATCAGCTTTGCACCTGCCATTGCATATGTATCAGAAAATGGTGTTGCTTTCTTTGATGTAAAACATTCTACTACATGAGCTAAAGCATCTACTCCTGTCGCTGCAATGATGGATTTTGGAAGTCTTCTGATCATCTGTGAATCCAGGAATACATAATCCGGAATCATATTATCATTTACAATTCCTTTCTTTGACTGTTCTTCCGGGATTGCTACGATAGCATTACAAGTTGCCTCTGATCCGGTTCCACAGGTCGTTGGAATCATCAATGTCTTTATCTGTTTTTCAGCAATCCCTGGATCTTTGAGAAGATCTTTAACTGTGTAAGAAGCACCTTTTAATACGCTGCAAAGCTTTGCTGCATCCATGACGCTTCCTCCACCAATTGCAATGATGAAATCTCCTTCATACTGATCGGCTTCATCCATAACTCTTTCTACATCCTGATAAGCCGGTTCCGGAGTAAGATCATCAAAGATCTTATATTCTGCATCTGTCGTATCAAGAATCTTAGTCAGTACATCCAGAAGACCTGTTGCTCTGATTCCTTTGTCAGTAAATACCATAATCTTCCTTGCATGCTCTTTTTCGATGATGGATGGAACATTTTCAATGCATCCTTCTCCTCCGCAAGTGTATGATGGGATTTTAATCTGATAACTCATTTTTATTCCTCCTGTGTTTTATTTTGAAACATTTTGTTTGTTATTCGCTTTCTTCTCCTATATAATACTTCCTTTTTTAACCTCTCTCAATTTTATTTTCTACTTTTTTGTTTTATTTTGAAACTATCGCATTCATATTTCGTTGCATTTTGAAACATTCAGTATTACAATAGACATATCTTGAAATGTATTTTCCAGATTCAGACACACTCTGGTTACAACAAATGGAATTACTGCCGAAAAAGTAAGTGACAAAAAACACGTAAAATACTCTATACAGGAGGAATTTTCTTATGCAGAAAACAAAAATACTTGCCGTCGCTCCTTATGAAGGAATGGCTGATGCAATCTCTGCCATTGCCCAGACACGCGACGATATTCAGATGACCGTCCAGATCGGTGATTTAGATACCGGAAGAAAAATTGCCATCGAACTGGCGCATAATAACTATGATGTCATTCTGTCCCGTGGTGGAACCGCCGAATTGATACGTTCTACCGTCGAACTTCCGGTCATTGACATCCCGATCTCTGTCTATGACGTCTTGCGTACCATCAAGCTGGCAGAAAATTACTCTGGCAAATTTGTCATCGCCGGTTTTTCTTCTATTACAAACTGCTCCAGAGTGCTCTGCGATCTGTTACAGTATGATATAGATATCATTACATTTACCAATGAAAGCGACGCCAGACCTTCACTTCGTAAGGCCATGAAAGATGGATGCACCCTTGCATTATGTGATATGGCAGGATCAAAAGCTGCACAAAGCCTTGGAATGAATTCGCTTCTTATCTCATCCGGCACAGAAAGCATCACATCTGCAATTGAAGAGGCAATCAAACTCGTACATTCTTCTCAGCATGTACATAAGCAAAAGGATCTCTTCCAGGCACTTCTCTCAGATGAAGAACGTGAATTTCTAATCTATAATCCGGCCGGCACTTTATGGTTTTCAAGTCTTGCTGATGATGACCGCAACATTGCTCTTATGAATCTGGTACAGACTTATCTGAAAGCATTCTTAAAAGTTCCAGATCAGACGGTAACCAGACAGATCCGCGATAAAGTATATATCCTTACCAATCGTCATCTGATCTATGACGACCAGAAATATACCGCTATAACCATCCGCCAGCAGGAAGCGTTATTCTCCGAGGAAAGCTCTGCGGTCATGATCTATAATCATCTTGACCAGTCACCTTCTGATTACTCCGGCGAATACAGCAGTTCACATCAGATTGGTAATACGGCCCACCTGATTCAGGAGTATTCCCAGAATAATCTCCCAGTATTGATCGTAGGCGAACCTGGAACAGGAAAAGACAAGATTGCCAAACAGCTATATGAAAATGGACTGTATAATTCTGCCCCTCTTTATATCATCAACTGCGAACTGATGGGAGAAAGAAAATGGAATTCTCTGCTGAACAATGACGATTCTCCTTTTACAAGTGTCGGTACTACTATCTATATCAAGAACCCGGGTGCGCTTTCTAAAAGTCAGCTTGATAAACTCTTTTCCTATATCGAGAATTCAAGACTGACAAAAAGAAACCGAATCATCTTCTCTTTAACACTTGATAACACTACAGATTCTCAGGAGAACTTATGCCGTTCTTATCTTGAAAACAAATTATGCTGCCTGACCTTAAGACTTCCGCCTCTGCGCGAGCGTATTCAGGATCTTCCAAGTATTGCTGCCCTTTACATTCACCGCATGAATGTCTCTACAGGCAAGCAGATCATCGGCTTTGAGACAGAAGCCATGGAACTTATGAGCGCATTTTCCTGGCCACATAATCTTGATCAGCTGCATCATATTATCAAAGAACTGGTCATTGTAACAAAGACACCTTATATTACCTGTCAGAATGTAAAAGATGCCCTGGAAGCCGAGCCTGATCATAAAACAGACGATGCTACATCCGGTTTTGATTTTTCAGGAACACTTGACGAGATGAATTACCAGATCATCCAGATGGTTTTAAGCGAAGAACACGGCAATAAAGAAAAAACCGCCAGGCGGCTCGGCATTAGCCGAAGCACGCTCTGGCGGATCTTGAAGAAATGATAATTAATTATTGAAATGTCATATTTACTCAATCGCATTCGTCTCGATTACGAATTTCACATTTCCATCCATGGCATCATCTCTGCCGCTGAATGTATTATATTTGCAGTCATCAGAAGTCAGGACATCGATTCTGTCAAGTACGTCACCGAATTCATCTTCTACGGTGCTCTTTAACTTACTTGTACCTTCTTTATCGAATTTGTCCATTCCGTCTGCCAGTTCTCTGGCACCTGACTGAAGTTCGGATGCTCCGCTTCTGAGTGCGCTGCTGTTTGCTGCAAGTGTTGCAGATCCGGATGACATCTGGCTTCCAAGAGTATTCAGTCCGCTTGCGAGCTGGTTTGTTCCACTCTGAAGTGTGTTCACACCGGCTACCAGTGTCGGGCTGTTTTCTTTTAATTTGTTTGCTCCACTTACAAGTGAAGTATTGTATTCTCCCAGCTGTGCAAATCCTTTGTTCAGTGCTGTGATTCCCTGGATTGCTGTCGGGAACTGTGTGGATGTTGCCTGATTGAGCTGTGCAAGGTTGCTGTGAAGTGTTCCGACTGCTCCGTTTAATCCCTGCATTCCTGCATTTAACTGATCTATGCTTGCTGTCAGTGTATTTAACTGACTTGCCTGTGCAAGCACTCCTTCTGCCTCTTCGATACTCTTTAACTGAGCCTCTAATTCTGGAAGCGCTGCCTGCAGTTTTGGAAGTGCAGTCTGCAGTTTGCCTGCGTTTTCGATGATTGTATTGGCATTTGCTTTTAATGTTTCTGTATCGATCTGCGGCATATTGCTTGTGTCTACACCTGTCAGTTCACTTAAATTCTGAACAGAATCCGTAGAACTCTTTGCTGAGTTCAGTGCGCTGATCGCACTCTGTAATGCTGCTGCCTCTGCAGAACTCTTATCTTCGATTGCGTTATATTTTTCTGTCAGTGTTGCAATAGAGCTTGCAAGCTGTGCAGAGCTTGCGGATGCTGTCTGTTTTGCATTCTGGATGATCTGATTATCCTGTGCTACTGTTGTGTTAACACTTACGCATGCCTGCTGGATGGCTTCCTGTGCACCGTCGATGCTGTCTAATGCTCCTTGCATATTCTGAAGTGTTGCTGCAATCGTTGTGATCGGCCCTGCAATCTCGTTCTGAAGTGTATCGCCAAGTGCTTTTGTCTCTTCCAGAAGTTTATTTCCTGTTGTTACCATAGAATCTACCTGGCTCATCAGCTGTTTGACTTCTTCGGTCCCAAGTGCTGCCTTTAACTGGGCTGTTCCGGCTGCCAGTGCCTGGGATGCTGCTTGCAGGTCTTCTGTCTGGCTTCCTTCACCATCTGTTGCTGCTTCTAACTGTGCTACTGCACTCTGTACCTGTTTCAGTCCGGCACTTAATTTGTTCAGTTCGGAAGCACCTGCTGCCAGCTGCTGTTCTCCTGCCACGTAGCTGTTCACTCCATCTGCAAGTGTATTCACTCCGCTTGTATAATCCTGTACACCTTTGACTACCTTATTCACACCATTGACGTATTCTGTTACACTTCCACTTAACTCTCCGCCAGCTCCTAAGTATTTCTGGATTCCGGCATTTAATTCATCCACACCGTCTGTATAGCTGTTCACTCCGTCTGCAAGTGTTCCTGCTCCATCTGCGAGAGTGTTCGAACCGCTTACCAGTTCCAGTGCTGCATCTTCCAGCTCATCCAGTGAATCCTGTAACGAATCCACATCCACGATATTATCCATATCTACATCGTCCAGAAGATCGGACATTGCAACGGTATAAGTAGATGACATGGTAAAATCTGTCACATCCGCTTCGATGTTCAGACTCTCCGGAATCGTTACTTTATCTGTCACATCATCACTTAAGTTCAGGCTGTCTTTTAATCCAGGCATTCCAAATCCAAGTACGATATTCTTATTTCCATCGGATACGATCTTACCGTTATCAATTGTTACATTACTGAATGTCTCATTCGGAAGGATCATTCCTGTCATCATGACAAATGGTGTGTAGACTTCTGTCTGTTTGCCGTCTACGTCGACGGTCTTCTTCTCGTTATTCTTATAATCTACCGTAATCTTCAGATGTCCGCTCTTACCTTTTAATTCAGACGGTTTTACTTTTTCCCCGTCCAGATAATAAGTCAGTTTTACAGATACCGGCAGCTTCTCCTTCGATGTTCCCTGATAGTAAATGTCTTCGCCATCTGTACTCCATGTAAGCTTATCTCCATCTGCAGTATAGGTCTCATCACCTTTTACGTTCCTGATATTTTTCAGATTACTTTCATCTGTAAGATCTCCTGATACACTTCCGGAATTCTTAAGCCAGTTGGAAACAGTAATCTTCGATGTCTTACCGGTTGCTTTTGCATTTACATATACGGTTTCTTCTTTGGAAACGGCGTTATCTGCGGTTCCATCTGCTGCCAGAACCGGTGTTACTCCCATCATTACGGACATTCCAACTGCTACAGATGCTGCAATTTTTCGTTTCATTTTTCTATTCTTATTCATAATTTCTGCTTCCTTTCTTCTCTTTCCTTTTTACGCTTTGCTCTTTGCTTTGCTTCCAAGAAATCCAATGGAAGTTTTGCAGATTAACTTGTCAAATATCATGAACATTGCCGGTAATACCAGAAGAACTACTACCATACTGATAATCGCTCCTCTTGCAAGCAATGTACAGATCGAACCGATCATCTCAACCTGTGAATAGCAGGCTACACCAAATGTTGCTGCGAAAAAACTAAGTCCGCTGCTGATGATGGATGGCATGCTCGTTTTATGTGCAATGCTGATTGCTTCCATCTTCTCTTTTCCAAGACTTCTTTCCTTCTGATATCTCGTCGTCATCAGGATCGCATAATCAACGGTTGCTCCAAGCTGGATCGCACCGATTACGATACTTGCCACGAACGGGAGGCTGATTCCCTGATAATACGGGATCGCCATATTGATCATGATTGCAAATTCAATAACAGCTACCAGAATCACCGGCAGTGAGATTGATTTGAAAATGATCAGGATGATGACAAATATTGCTGCGATCGAGATAATATTTACATTTACCAGATCGACATCTGTAACATCCTGCAAATCCTTCATCAGAGGTGCTTCTCCGATGACCATTCCGGATTTGTCATATGATTTTACAATCTTATCAATCTTCTTAATCTGTGTATTGACTTCATCCGTTGCAGATTCATATTCCGTACTTACAAATGCAAGCTCATAATCTTTACTCTGCATCATCTTACGGACATCCTTTGGAATCATGGAATCAGGTACGGTAGGCCCGATCAGTGTGCTCATGCTGATCGTCCATTTTACACCTTTTACTTTATCCACTTCTTCGAACATCTTCTGTTTTTCTTTAGCACTCATGTTCTTATCCATCATGATAATGTGCATGTTACTTGTTCCAAAATCATCTTTTACTTTTTTGATTGATACATTACTGTTCAGTGTGGACGGTAATGAATCTGCAATATTGTAATAGATCTTTGTATGATTATTTCCATATATTGCCGGGAGTAATAATACCAGGAATACTATAATCCATACTTTATAATGCTTTGTAATAAATGCTGACGGACGGTCCATATTACTGAAAAGCAGTTTGTGTCTCGTCTTTTCAATCGGTTTGTCAAATACAAGGATCAGTGACGGAAGAATCGTTACACAACAAATAACTCCGATCACAACTCCCTTGGCCATTACAATACCAAGATCACGTCCAAGGGCAAATGTCATAACACACAATGCAATGAATCCGGCCACCGTAGTTACGGAACTTCCGACAACTGACTTAAATGTATTGGCAATCGCATGACCCATGGCTCTTTCTTTTTCAGCTGGGAATCTCTTCTTATTCTCTTCGTAACTGTTCAACAGGAAGATTGAATAATCCATCGTTACACCAAGCTGTAACACCGCTGTCAGTGCCTGTGTAATATAGGAAGTTTCACCAAGTATGATATTACTTCCTAAGTTATACAGGATCGCAAGTCCGATACTTAACAGGAACAAGAACGGAACTACAAATGATCCCGATGTAATCTCCAGTACAACCAGACTTAACAGTGCTGCGATCACAACGTAGATTGGAAGTTCTTTCATCGCGATATTTTTAATATCTGTAACAATACCTGTCATTCCACTGATAAAGCACTGCTTATTTGCAATCTTACGAAGCTGTGTCAGAGCTTCCATTGAATTGTCGGATGATGTCGTATCATCGAATAATACCAGCATCATCGTCGCATCACCATTGATAAATGCTTTTCTGATGTCTTTTGGGATCATTTCAGTCGGAAGACTGATGTCTGCTACATCGTCATACCAGAGTACATCCTGGACATGTGGAACTTTTTCAAATTCCTGTTCCAGCTTTTGTACATCCTTCATATCCATATTCTCCACCGCGACCATGGAGAATGCACCCATTCCAAACTCATCTACCAGTATATCCTGTCCTTTTACCGTCTCCAGGTGATCCGGCAGATAACTAAGCAGATCATAATTTACTTTTGTTTTTGCTATGCCTATTACTGATGGTACGATCAATAGAACGCCTATGATCAGCATCAGTATTCTGTGTTTGGCAATCCATTTGCCAACTTTGACCATCTCTTCCATCTCCTCTAACTTCTTTATGCATTTATCATTATAGTACAAAATGACCACTAGTCAATATTTTGTTC